>DATLGH010000017.1 GCA_035540635.1 Egibacteraceae bacterium
GTGGCCGGGGGCGGCCGGGGAAACTCCGCCTGGCGTTGCGCCGGGCGGAGCCGTGGCGGCGGGCAGGCGGCTGCATCCGGCGGTCATGGGCCTCTGGCCGCTCGGGCAGGTCGGCCCGATCCTCCTCCTCCTGCTGGCCGGTCCCCTGGCCCCCGTCGTGGCGATCACGCTCCTCCTCGCGAGCGCGGCGGCAAGCGTCGTGCGCTACCTGCGCTTCTCGTGGAAGGTCGCCGACGGCGCCCTCGTGATCGAGCAGGGTCTGCTCCAGCGTCAGCGCCGCGTCATCCCCCTCGAGCGGGTCCAGTCGGTCGACCTCGTGCGCAAGGTGCGGCACCGCCTCCTCGGTGTCGTCGAGGTGCGGGTGGAGGCCGTCGGCGGCGACTCGACGGAGGGCCGTCTCGACGCGCTGTCCGTGGCCGACGGCCAGCGCCTGCGCGACATGCTCCTCCGTGAGCGGGATCGCGCCGCGGGCCAGCCGGTCGACGCGCCGGCCGCAGCCACCGCGCACGCAGGCGCGCCGGCGCGGCCCCTGGCCCGCCTTGGGCCCGACCGCCTCGTCGTCGCGGGGCTGACGGGGGGCAGGGTCGGTGTGGCCGCCGCGCTGCTCGGGTTCGCCCAGCAGATCTTCGGCGAGCGCGTCGACGAGCTGCTGCAGAGGGCTCCGGCGCTGCTCGGGGCGCGGGGGATCGTCGCGGTCGTGCTGATCACCCTCGTCGGCGCCTTCGTTCTTTCGATCGTCGCCACGGTGGTGGCCTACTGGAACTTCACGCTCACCCGTGAGGGGTCCAACCTGCGCATCCACCGGGGGCTGCTCGAGCAACGGTCGGACACCCTGCCGCTGCGACGCGTGCAGGCCGTGCGGGTGGAGGAGAACATCGTGCGGCGGCTGCTCGGCCTCGCAGCGGTGAAGGTCGACGTCGCGGGACGCTCCGGCGGCGAGGGACGCGACACCGGGACCCTGCTGCCGCTCGGCCGCCGGTCGGAGGCGTTCGCGCTCGTGGCGCGCGTCCTCGACACCGAGAGCCTCGCCCGCGTCGAGCTCGCCGGGATGCCCCTGCGAGCCCGCAACCGGCGGGTGGTCCGGGCGCTCGTGCCGGTGGCGGTGCTCACGGTGGCGGCGTTCGTCGCCTTCCACGCGGTCGGCCTGCTCGCCCTCCTGCTCGCGGTGCCCGCGGTCGCCGTAGCCCTCGGCTCGTACCGGGCACTCGGCCACGCGCAGCTCGACGACTTCGTCGTCGCCCGCTCCGGCCTGCTCGTGCGCCGCACCGCCTTCGTGCCGACCGCGCGGCTGCAGAGCCTGGCGCTGACCGCGAACCCCGTGCAGCGGTGGCGCCGCCTGGCCACGCTCGACCTGCAGATCGCGCGCAGCCCGGGGGTGTGGTCAGGGCCGCAGCTCATCGACCTCGACGCCGGCACCGGCCACGACCTCCTCGGCGAGCTCGCCGCCATCGTCGTCTCCGGCCGCGCCGGCCTCCCACCGGCACTCACGGGGCGGGGCTAGCCTCTCGCCGGGCGCCGACGCGGGGGGAGTGGTGGTGGGAGGAGGATTCGAACCTCCGTAGGCTGAGCCGTCTGGTTTACAGCCAGATCCCTTTGGCCACTCGGGCATCCCACCGGGGAATCACATGGTAGACCGGCCCCCTACCCCCCCGCCACCGACAAGGAGGCCCACCGATGGCCGACAGCAGCTTCGACGTCGTTGCCGAGGTCGACCGCCAGGAGGTCGACAACGCCATCAACCAGGCGTCCAAGGAGGTCGCTCAACGGTTCGACTTCAAGAACACCGGTGCCGAGATCGGCTGGTCGGGCGAACAGGTCGTGATCGCGGCGAACTCCGAGGAGCGGGTCATGGCCGCGCTCGACGTGTTGAAGGACAAGCTCGTGAAGCGCAAGGTGAGCTTGAAGTCCCTCGACCACGGCGAGCCCAAGCCGGGCGCGCGCAACACCTACCGTTTGGAGATCTCCCTCGTCAACGGCATCCCCGCCGACAAGGGCAAGGCGATGGTGAAGGATCTGAAGGCCTCGAAGATCAAGGTCCAGGCCGCCATACAGGGCGACCAGCTACGGATCTCGAGCAAGTCGAAGGACGCGCTGCAGGACGCCCAGGCCCTCCTTCGCCAGAACGACCAGGACCTTCCGCTGAAGTTCACCAACTACAAGAGCTGAGGCCCGTCCCGGTGCGCCCCCCGGCCATGGCCCCGGCGGGCGTCACGCTCCGCGCTCGAGCACCGCGGCGGGGGCCGAGCAGCCGAGGGCGTCCGCGCCGGCGTCGAGCAGGGCGACCGCCTGCTCCCAGGTGCGGATGCCGCCGGCGGCCTTGACCTTGGCGGCCTCCCCGACGGCCGCCCGCATCCGCGCGACGTCGCCGACCGACGCCCCCCGCGGTCCAAAGCCCGTCGAGGTCTTCACCCAGCCGGCCCCGGCGTCGACCGCCCACCGGGACACCTCGTCGATCTGCGCGTCCGTCAACCAGCCGGTTTCGAGGATCACCTTGCACGCCACGCCGGCACGGGCCGCCGCCTGCGCCACCGAGGCTAGGTCGGACCGCACGGCGGCGTCGTCACCGCCGCGGAGCAGCCCGAAGGCGCAGACGACGTCGACCTCGTCCGCGCCGGCCTCCGCCGCCGCACGGACCTCCGCGACCTTCGCGGCGGTCAGCACCGCCCCGGTGGGAAACCCCGCCACCGTGACGACCCGCAACCCGGCGCCGCGCACCGCGTCCCGGGCCACCGCGACGAACGGCGAGGCGACGCACACGCCCCGCACCGCCCGGCCCGCCGCGTCGGCGCACAGGGCCCGCACATCGTCCGCGGTCGCCTCCGGGGCGAGCAGCGTCGCCTCGATCCGCTGGGCGACCGCGGCCACCGACCACCCCTCGGACCCGGTCACCGGGGGCGGCGGAGCGTCAGGCCATCTGCCCCATGCGCCGGGCGATGTTCTCGAGGTTGCGTACGCGGGCCTCGGTCGGCGGGTGCGTGCGGAACCACTTCGCGATCTGGCCACCGCCCCCGAAGGGCGCGGCGATGTAGAGGGAGCTGTAGGCGCTCGAGGTCTCCGCCGGGGTGGCGCCCATCCGCGCTCGCTGGCGCCCGCCCGTCTCGAGCTTCTGCAGCGCGCTCGCCAGGGCGAGCGGCTTGCCGCACAGCTCGGCGCCGGAGGCGTCCGCCGCGGTCTCCCGGCTTCGGGTCACCGCGAACTGGATGAGCATCGCCGCGATCGGCGCGAGCAGGATGAGCGCGATCTGCACGATCGGGTTCGCGTTGCGGTCGCGGCCACCGCCGAAGAACAGCGCGAAGCGCGCGAGGAACGTGATCGCGGTCGCGATCGTCGCGGCGACCGTGCCGATGAGGATGTCGCGGTTGTAGACGTGGGAGAGCTCGTGGGCGAGCACGCCCTCCATCTCGTCCCGGTCGAGGATGTCGATGAGCCCCTGGTTCACGCACACCGCGGCGTGGCGGGGGTTGCGGCCGGTCGCGAAGGCGTTCGGCTGCGGCGACGGCGACACGTACAGCCGCGGCACGGGCTTGCCCGCGCGCTGCGACAGGTTGTGCACCATCGCGTGGTACCAGCCGTACTCGGCCTCCGACGCCGGCTTGGCGCGCGCCATCTTGATCGCCAGCTTGTCGGAGAACCAGTAGGTGCCCACGTTCATGACGAGGGCGATGCCCAGGGCGATGTAGAGCCCGCCCTCGAACAACGACCCGATGAACAGCAAGAGCCCGGACAGCCCGGCAAGCAGGATCGCGGTCTTGAAGGCCTTCATCGCAGTGCTTCTCCTGGAGGTGGTGGATGCCCCCAGGATATCGCGCCGCCCCGGCCCCGCGGCCGACAGGCGGGGTCTACGGCCCGGCGGTGACGAGCGTGGAGACCTGCGCGGCGTTCGCGAACAGGTCCGGCGCGAAGAACACGCCGACCGTGGCGATCGCCAGTGCGGTGACGACGAAGTTCAGGGCGAACCCGGGGCGGACGGGGACCTGCGCCGCTGGCGGGTCCATCCACATCGTCCGCACAACCGACAGGTAGTAGAACATCGAGATCACCGCGTTCACGACCACCGCGGCGGCGAGGAAGTAGGCGAACGCGGTGCCGGTGCTCGCCGCGGCGGAGATGAGGAAGAACTTCGCCCAGAAGCCGACCACGGGCGGGACGCCGCCGAGCGAGACGAGGAAGACGGTCAGGCCTGCGGCGAGGGCGAGGTTGCGCTGGCCGAGACCGGCGTAGTCGGTGGTGCGCCGGGCGGGGTGCTCGCTCGCCATCGCGGTCACGACCGCGAACGCCCCGACGTTCATCACGGCGTAGGCGAGCAGGTAGATGAGCACCGCCGCGAACGCCTGCTCGTTCACGCCCGCGATCGTCGCGTCCCCGTCGGCGGCGCGCACGAGGCCGAACGGCACGAGCATGTAGCCGGCGTGGGCGACCGAGGAGTAGGCGAACAGCCGCACGATGTTGCGCTGCTGCATGGCGGTGAGGTTACCGAGCGTCATGGTCAGCACGGCGACGATGCCGAGGATCGGCGCCCACACGTCCGCGAGCGGCTCGAACGCCACGAAGCAGACCTGGAGGAGGCCGGCGAAGCCCGCGGCCTTCGAGGCCACCGAGAGGAACGCCGTGACCGGGACCGGGGAGCCCTCGTAGGTGTCGGGCGCCCAGAAGTGGAACGGCACCGCGGAGATCTTGAAGCCGAAGCCGACGATCACGAACAGCAGGCTCGCGAGCAGCAGCGGCTCCCTCGGCGCGTCGGCGAGGGCGATCGCCACGCCCTGCAGGTCGGTCGTGCCGGTGAACCCGTACACGATCGACAGTCCGAACAGCAGCACGGCGACGGACAGCACCCCGATGAGGAAGAACTTCAGGGCCCCCTCGGTGCTGCGCAGGTCGAACTTGCGCAGGCCCGCCATGACGAAGCCCGGCACGCTCACGAGCTCGAGCGCGATGAAGATCATGACGAGGTCGCGCGCGCTCGGCATGAGCAGCATGCCCGCGAACGCGGCGAGGACGAGGAAGTAGTACTCGCCCTGATAAGTCCTGATCGACGTGAAGTAGCGGTAGCTGATGAGCAGCACGAAGGCGGCCGTGACGAGGAAGAAGGCCTTGAACAGCAGGGCGTAGCTGTCGACGACGAACATGTTGCCGAAGGCCTGGCGCGTCCGGCCGTCGAGCGCCAGCGCGGCGACCCACGCGAGCGCGCCGAGGACACCGGCGAGCGCGACGGGGTTCACGAGCCGTTTTCTCGCCCCCTGCCAGACGAGGTCGCCGAGCAGCACGAGCAGCGACGCCGCGAGCAGGGTGAGCTCGGGCGCGAGCGCGAACCAGTCGATCCGGGTGAGGTCGTCCATGTCGGAACCCCGTCAGCCGGCGAGCGCGCCGAGGTAGGCGACGACGTCGGGGTTGGTGATGCCGAACACGAGGAACGGCAGGACGCCGAGCGCGCCGACGAGGATGAGCAGCGGGGTCCACGCAGCCCACTCGACCGCGGTGATGTCGGTGAGGTCCGCGCCGCTCCAGCGCTCGGGGGCCTGGCCCATGAGGACGCGCTGCATCATCCACAGGAAGTAGCCGGCGGTCAGCACGGTGCCGACGGCGCCGAGGACCATGAGCACCCGGAACAGCGGGAGGTAGCCGGCGTCGATGATCGCCTGCGCGGGGCTGAACGCCGCGAGCAGCGCGAACACCTCGCCCCAGAACCCGGCGAGGCCCGGCAGGCCGAGGCTGGCGATGGCGACGAAGCCGAGCACGAAGCCCATCCGCGGCATGACCTGCATCATCCCCCCGCCGATCTCGGCGATGGTGCGGGTGTGGTAGCGCTCCTTCAGGCTGCCGGTGACGAAGAACAACATCCCGGTGATGACGCCGTGCGCGATCATGCCGAAGATCGCGGCGTTGATCCCCGTCGGGGTGAGGGTCGCGATGCCGAGCATGACGAAGCCCATGTGGCCCACGGAGCTGAAGGCGATGAGGCGCTTCAGGTCGGTCTGGGCGAGGCAGCACAAGGCGCCGTAGATGATCGCGATCACCGCGAGGACGGCGATGATCGGCGCGAATTCGACGGCGGCCTCGGGCAGGATCGGCAGCGCGATGCGCACGAAGCCGTACGTGCCCATCTTCAGCAGGATGCCGGCGAGCAGCACGCTGCCGATCGTCGGCGCCTCGGTGTGCGCGTCCGGCAACCAGGTGTGGAAGGGCCACATCGGCACCTTGATCGCGAAGCCGAGGAAGATCCCGAGGAAGGCCAACCGCCCGAACGTCCCCGCGAACTCCCCCGCGGCGCCGTACTGGGCCAGGGTGAGGATGTCGAACGTCGGCTGGGGTGCGGTGAAGTAGAGGGCGAGGAAGGCCACGAGCATGAAGACCGAGCCGAACAGCGTGTAGAGGAAGAACTTCACCGCTGCGTACTCCCGGCGGGGCCCACCCCACACGCCGATCATGAAGTACATCGGGACGAGGACGAGCTCCCAGAACACGAAGAACAGCACGAGGTCGAACGCGATGAAGCAGCCGGCCATCCCGGTCTGCAGCAGGAGCATGAGCGCCAGGAACGCCCGGGGCCTGCCCGGCTCCTCGATGTGGTGGTAGGCGTAGATCGCGCAGAGGAAGGTGAGCAGGTAGGACAGGACAAACAGCGGCAGGCTGATCCCGTCGATGCCGACGTGGTAGTTGGCGCCTATGGCGGTGATCCAGGGGACGTTGACCTGGTAGGCAAGCTGCTCGCCGGGAGCCCGGACGTCCCCGAGGTAGTAGCCGGCGAGGATGGCCAGCGACAGCACGAAGCCGACGAGGGAGACGAGGAGCGCGACCGGCTTGGCGCTCTCCTCACTGCGCTTGGGGATGAGCAGGATGACCCCCGCCCCCACCAGCGGCAGGAACACCGTGACGCTGATCGCGAGGTTCTCCCACATCCTTAGCGGTCCCTTCTCGTCGTTGTGGCTGCCGGCTGCCTGCTCGAGCGGGTCACGCCGTTGCGAACAGCACGCCGAGGACGATCACCCCGACGAACAGCCCGCCGGCGTAGAGCTGGACGTTGCCGGACTGGGCCAGGCGCATCCGCGCGCCCGACCACATCGCCGACACCCCGAGCCCGTTGACGGCGCCGTCGATGCCGCGCTGGTCCCCGAGCTCGTAGGTCGTCCGGGCCAGTCGCGCCGTGCCCACGCCGGCAAGGTACACCACCCGGTCGATGACGCGGTCGTTCAACCAGTAGGCGGCCCTGGCGAGCGGCTCGCGGATCGCCCGCACGATCACCCCCTCGTAGAGGTGGTCGAGGTAGTAGCGGTTGCGCAGCACCTGGGTCACAGGGCCCATATGCAGCACCGGGTCCCGCTCGGGCACGCGGCGGTACATCGCCCTGCCGACGGCGATCCCGAGGGCGGCCAGGGCGGTGGCGGCGATCGCGATCGGCACGTTGAGGGCGATCTCGTGGTGCGACCAGTACTCCTCGGAGAACATCGTCCAGGCGCTGAAGGCGTACGGCTGGAAGCGCGGCAACGGCAGGTTCACGAGCCCGATGAGCACCGACGGGATGGCGAGCGCCACGAGCGGGCCGGTCATGGCCACCGGGCTCTCGTGTGGGGTGCCCGCACCCCGGTACGTCCCCGCGAAGACGAGGTAGAGGACGCGGGCCATGTAGAAGGCGGTCAGCAGCCCGCCGAGGATCCCGAGAACGAACACGACCGTGCCGGCGTAGCCCCCGGCCCCGAACGCCTCGACGAGGATCTCGTCCTTCGACCAGAAGCCCGCGAGCGGGGGCAGTGCCGCCAGGGCGAGCGACCCGACGAGGAAGGTCCAGAACGTCGTGGGCATGAACCGGCGGAGCCCGCCCATGTCGCTCATGTTGTTCGAGTGGGCTGCGTGGATGAGCGACCCGGCACCGAGGAACAGCAGCGCCTTGAAGAAGCCGTGGGTGAACAGGTGGAAGATTCCCGCGGTGTAGCTGAAGGCGAGCGCCGCCACCATGTACCCGAGCTGGCTGATCGTGGAGTAGGCCAGGACCTTCTTCACGTCGTCCTGGACGATGGCGAGCAGGCCTGCGGAGAACAGGGTGATCGCACCGATGATCGCGATGGTGACGATCGCGGTCTCGGAGGCGTGGAAGACCGGGTAGAGGCGCGCGACGAGGAACACGCCTGCGGTGACCATCGTGGCGGCGTGGATGAGCGCGGACACCGGCGTCGGGCCCGCCATCGCGTCCGGCAGCCACGTGTGGAGGGGGAACTGGGCGGACTTGCCGACCGCGCCGATGAACATGGCGATGAGCGCGAAGGTCAAGAGCCCCGTGTTCAGGGGCGCGCCACCGGCCTGCACCCCCTCCTCGACGGCCGTGATGATCGCCCCGATGTTGAACGTCTGGAACATCGACCACAGGGCGATGACCCCCACGATGAGCCCGACGTCGCCGGTCTTGGTCGTGAGGAAGGCCTTGATCGCCGCGTTGGAGTTCTGCTTCTCCTCCCACCAGAAGCCGATGAGCAGGAACGAGCAGACGCCGACGAGCTCCCACCCCACGATGAGCAGCATGAGGTTGTTGCTGATCACGAGCAGGAGCATCGACGCGGTGAACAGGCTGAGCAGCGTGTAGTACCAGGTGAACCGGGGGTCGCCGTGCATGTAGCCCGTCGAGTAGACGTGCACCATGAGGCTCACGAACGTCACGAGCAGGAACATCATCGCGGTCAGCCCGTCGATGCGGATGCCGGCCTCGAAGGCGAACTCCCCCCCGAAGGTCGCAAGCGGCACAGCCCGCTCGAGGACGAACGCCGACGTGTGGTGCAGCGCCGAGCCCACGTTCGCGCCGAAGACCTCGATGGCCACGAGCACCGACAGCACGAGGGCGAACGCGATGGCGGCGATGCCGACCTCGGCGCCGCCCTTCGGCAGGCGCTTGCCGACCGCCATGATGATCGCCGCGGAGGCCGCCGGGACGGCCGGGATCAACCAGGCGTACTCGCTCACCCGTGGCTCCTGCTGCCTAGAACTTCATGAGGTCGGCGTCGTCGATGTTCACCGTCGCGCGGTTGCGGTACATGAGCAGGACGATGGCGAGGCCCACGCCGACCTCGGCCGCACCGACGGCGATGACGAACAGGGCGAAGACCTGTCCCGACAGCAGCACGTCGCCGAGCCGTGCCGCGGCCAGCTGGCCGAACACCACGAGGTTGATGGTGGCCGCGACGAGCATGATCTCGACGCTCATGAGCACGAGCACGGCGTTGCGGCGAGACAGCACGCCGTACACCCCGACGCTGAAGAGCAGCGCGGCGAACACGAGCGGGTAGACGACCATCATCAGCGGGGCACCTCCTCGCTCGGGCGGGTCACGCCGGGGGTGCTGCTCGCGTCGGTGGCTGCGGGCTCGGGACGCCCGGTCGCCAGGTCGGGGTCGAGGAGGGGCTCGGGGCCCTCCCCCTCCTCCCGGCGGGCGAGGATGATCGCCCCGATGAGCGACACGGTGAGGAAGAAGCCGAGCACCATGAAGGGGAACGCCCACGCCACGTAGAGCACCTCGCCGAGGTCCCCGGCGGTCGTGTGGGCGAGCGGGAGCACATCGCCGCCGAACGCGCCGAGGATCATCGTCGTGAGGAAGCCGAACAGCGCGACGCTCACGAGCAGCGCGAGGCGCGCCGACTCGTTGTGCTGCGCCATGGGGCCGATCGGCGCCCGGGTCAGCATGAGCCCGAACAGGATGAGCACGACCACCGCGCCGACGTAGACGAGCACCTGGGTCCACGCGAGGAACTCGGCGCCGACGAGGAGGAACGTGCCGGCGACCGACAGCAGCGCGACGACGAGGTAGAGCGCGGCGTGGACGACGTTGCGGGCGGTGACGACGAGCAGCGCGGCGGAGCCGCCGATGACCGCGATGCCGAGCATGACGACATCGGCGCCGGTCATGCCGACGCCTCGGCCCTCTCGCGGCGTATCCGGGCCTTCTCCCTGCGGACGTACGCGGCCTTGGCCTTGGCGCGGGCGACCCGCTCGCTCTTGCCCTCGCCGACGAGCTGGTCGAAGACCTCCTGGTCGACCTGGGCCTCGACGTGGATGTCGTCGTCAGCCCCTCCGGCCGCGGCCCCGCCGGCGGCCGTGCCGTCGCCCCCGGCGGCCGGCTGCGACGCGGCGGCGAGACGCTGCGCCTCCTCCTCCGCCGCCTTCCGCGCAGCCTCGAGGCCGTCGCTGATCTCCGGCGGGATCTCGGCGCCGACCTCGAGGTCGGGCGGGGCGGGCACGGTGTCCATCCAGACCCGCAGCTGCTCCTTCTCGTGGGTGAGCTCGCGGATGGAGTAGGTGGAGTACTCGAACTCGGGGGACCAGAAGAGCGCGTCGAAAGGGCAGACCTCCACGCAGATCCCGCAGTACATGCACAGCGCGAAGTCGATCGCGAAGCGGTCGAGCTGGTTGCGCGTGCGCGCCCGGCCGCCTTCCTTCTTCGGCGGGATGGTGTCCTTGTGGCTGTCGATGTAGATGCACCAGTCGGGGCACTCGCGGGCGCACAGCATGCAGACGGTGCAGTTCTCCTCCATGAGCGCGATGACCCCCCGGGTGCGGGGCGGGAGGTCCGGCTTCACGTGGGGGTACTGGGCAGTCGTTGCGGGGCTCATCATGGTCTTCAGCGTGACGCCCAGACCCTTGAGCAGCCCGATCTTCGGCAATGTCGGCATCTTCAGCCCTCGAGGAGACCAGCAGGGACGCACATCGTCACAGCATCACCTTGGCGACTGCGACGACGACGATGTTGAGCAGCGCGAGGGGTATGAGGACCAACCAGGACATCCGCTGGAGCTGGTCCTCGCGCAGGCGCGGGAACGTCGCCCGCAGCCACACCATGACGAACGTGAGCGCGATGATCTTGCCCATCGTCACCCCGAAGCCGAGGACCGCCCCGAGGGCGCCCTCGGGCAGCGGCACCCCCGGCCACGGATACCACCCGCCGAGGAAGAGCACCGTCGCGAGCGCGGACAGCACCACCATGCCGGCGTACTCCGACAGCATGAAGAAGGCGTAGCGCAGCCCGGTGTACTCGGTCATGTGACCGAAGATGATCTCGGAGTCGGCGATCGGCATGTCGAACGGCGGCCGGGAGAGTTCCGCGAGCGCCGCCACGTAGAACATCCCGAAGCCGATGATGTGGGGGACGGCGTAGGGTACCGGGACGGCCCCGAACAGGCGGAACTCGTTCTGCGCCTCGATGATGCCCACGAGCGACAGCGTGCCCGCCTGCAGGACCACCGCCGCGGCGGCGAGGACGAGCGGCAGCTCGTAGGCGATGAGCTGCGCGGCGGCTCGGATGCCACCCATGAGCGAGTACTTGTTCGCACTCGACCAGGCGGCCATGAGGATGCCGAGGACCCCGACCGACGACACGGCGAGGGCGAAGAAGATCCCCGCGTCGAGCTGCACCGCCCAGACGCCGGGGCCGAACGGCACGACGACGAGCACGACGAGCACGGGCACGAGCGAGACGGCCGGCGCCCAGGCGAACACCCACCGGTCAGCCGCCGAGGGGATGATGTCCTCCTTCTGGATGAACTTCACCCCATCCGCGACGAGCTGGCCGACCCCGTGCTTGATGGGCCCGATGCCCGCCTCCATGGGCCCCAGACGGTCCTGCATGTGGCCGAGGACCTTGTGCTCCATGTAGCCGACGACGAGCGGGGCGGTCAGGAAGAAGACGACGATGAGCCCGAGGTTCAGGGCGAGGGACAGCCAGAAGCTGTCGAACGCGAGCGTGACCTGGGCGATGACCGTCATCTAGCGGTCGATGTCGCCGACGACGAAGAACACGCTGCCGAGGATGGCGATCATGTCGCTCAGCAGCGCTC
Organism: Egibacteraceae bacterium; assembly: GCA_035540635.1. NCBI lineage: Bacteria > Bacillati > Actinomycetota > Nitriliruptoria > Egibacterales > Egibacteraceae > Egibacteraceae bacterium. The sequence goes on from DATLGH010000017.1 coordinate 11,811, forward strand.
CCTCCAGCAGGTAGGGCATCGCGGCGATGTTGTTGAACGACGGCGTGCGCATCTTGAGCCGCCAGGGGTTCTTCTTCCCGTCGCTCACGAGGTAGTAGCCGCACTGCCCGAGCGGGTTCTCGGTCCGCACGTAGATCGCCCCCTCGGGGGCCTTGACGACCTTCGGCAGGTTCGTCTTCACCGGCCCCGACGGGATGCTGTCGAGCACCTGGTCGATGATGTCGCAGCTCGCGTCGATGCGGTCGAGCAGCACCATGAACCGGTCGTAGCTGTCGCCGTTCTGCCCGACCGGCACGCGCACGTCGATCTCGCCGTACTTCTCGTAGGGCTCGGTGACCCGCGAGTCCTCGGGGAGCCCGGCGGCCTGCAGGGTCGGGCCGGTGACCCCGTAGCTCGCGGCCACGTCGAGCGGCAGCGCACCGACCCCCCTCGTCCGGGCGATGAAGATCTCGTTGCCCTCGAGCAGGTCACGGTACTCCTGGCTCCGCGCGCGCACGTTCTTCGTCATCTGGGCGCTCGCTGCGAGGAAGCCGCGGGGCAGGTCCTCCTTCAGCCCCCCGACGCGGTTGTAGCTGAAGTGCAGCCGGCCCCCCGTCGCGCTCTCCATGAGGTGCTGGATGTCCTCGCGCTCACGGAACGCGAAGAACACCGGGGTGATCGCGCCGAGCTCGAGCCCGAACGAGCCGACGAACATGAGGTGGTTGAGGATCCGGTTCCACTCGGCCATGAGGACGCGGATCCACCGGGCCCGCTCGGGAACCTCGAGCTCCATCATCCGCTCGACGGCGATCGCCACGCCGAGCTCGTTGTTGAAGGCGGACAGCCAGTCGTGGCGGTTGACGAGCGCCATGATCTGACGGTAGTCGCGGGCCTCGGCGAGCTTCTCGAACCCGCGGTGCATGTAGCCGATGATCGGACGGGCCCGGCGGATCTTCTCCCCGTCGAGGTCGATGACCACCCGCAGCACCCCGTGCGTGGCAGGGTGCTGCGGCCCGATGTTCAGGTTCATGTCCTGCGTGGCGAGCTCGCCCTCGTCGCGGATCTCGACGAGCATGCCCTCGCCGGGACCGCCGGGCAGCAAGCCCTGCCCCCGCTCGGTCGTCATCGTGTCGAGATCGGTCACGAATCGTCGCCTCCGCGTCGGGTGTCGTCGTCAGGGGTGTCCGCGGGGCGCGGGTCCTCAGGGCGTCCCACCTCGTCGAGCGTCTCGCTCGCCTCGCTCGCGCCTTCGCCCGCGGAGGCGTGCGAGCGGTCGGCGTAGGGTGAGGCGGTCGGGCCGCCGGCGTCGGCCTTGGGCCCGCCGGCGGCGGCGTCCGACGCGGAGCGCCCCTCACGCTCCGCCCCGCCGTGGCGGCCCTCGGCCTCGGGGCCGGGCGCGCCGCTCGGTACGGGCGGAGCGCCCTCGCCGACCTTCGCCTCGGACTCCGGGTCGTGCACGGGCTGGTCGGTGCCCGGCCTGTCGCCCGGCGCGCCTGCTGCGGTGTCGCCGCCGACGGCTCCGGCGGCCGCGTCCTTCGCGATGTCGGTGCGCGCGACGTCGGCCGCGCCCCCGGGTGTCTGCGGCTCCGGTTCCCCGGCGGCCGCGGCCACCTGCGCCGCCCCCGCACCGGCGGTCTCCCCGCCGGTGGTCTTCTCCGCGGCGGCTGCCTGCGCGTCCTCGGCCTCGCCGGCGGGCGCGGAACCCGCGTCCTCGGCCTCCTCGGTGCTGGCGGCCTGGGCCGCCGCCTTCTCGGACTGCTTCTCCGCGCGCATCGCCGCGGCCTTCGCCCGCGCGCGCTCCGCACGGGTCTTCGCAGCCTGCGCCTTCTCCTCGGCGGCGACCGGGGCCTCGGCGGCGGTCGCGTCGGCGGCCTCCTCCTCGTCGCTGCCGATCTCCTTCGGCTCCTTCAGCCCCGGCCACGGCTTCGCCTCGCGCGTGGCGAGGAGGAAGTCCTTGCGGAGGGGGAACCCCTCGAAGTTCTCGACGGTGAGCAGGCGCGGGAGCAGACCCGGGTGACCCTCGAAGTCGATCCCGAACATGTCGTACACCTCACGCTCGTGCCAGTCCGCGCCGGCGTAGAGATGCGTGAGCGTCGGCACCTTCGGCGCCTGGCGGCCGCCGGGTGCCACCACCCGGATCATGATGTGGTGGCGGTGGCGGAGGGAGTAGAGGTGGGTGACGACGGCGAAGCCCTCCTCCCCGAGGTCCACGCCGGCGTTGTGGTCGTAGAAGTCGAAGGCGAGCGCCGGGGACTCCTTGCACAGGCGCGCCGCCTCCGCCAGCGCGTCGGCCTCCACGGTCAGGGTCAACTGCCCGTAGGTGACCGTCACGTCGACCACCGCGCGGCCGAGGCGCTCGCAGAGGTGGGCCGCGAGCGCCTCCGGCTCCATGGGTGACCCCCCCTGGAACGCTTCGGCGGCGCGCGCGCCGGTGCGGGTCGCGACCTCTCGCGTCGAGCTCATCGCGGCGTCCCGCTACATCGGGTCGTTCGCGGGATGGCGGGTGTGGTCGCCGCCGCCGACCACGATGGGCCGTCGTGCCTCGCGCTCGGCGTAGCGGTCCTTGAGGGACTCGTTGCCGATGCGCTCCTGGAGGGTGAGGATCCCGTCGAGCAGGGCCTCGGGGCGGGGCGGGCAGCCGGGGACGTAGACGTCCACCGGGATGATCTGGTCGACGCCCTTGGTCACCGCGTAGCTGTCCCAGTACGGACCGCCGCAGTTCGAGCAGGACCCGAAGCTGATCACGTACTTCGGCTCGGGCATCTGGTCGTACAGCCGCTTGATCGCCGGGGCCATCTTGTCGGTCAGGGTGCCGGCGACGACCATGAGGTCGGCCTGGCGGGGGCCGTGGGCGAACGGGATGACGCCAAGCCGGATGAAGTCGTGGCGGGCAGCCGACGTGGCGATGAACTCGATGGCGCAGCACGCCAGCCCGAAGTTCATGACCCACAGGCTGTACTTGCGTCCCCAGTTGAGGACGAACTTCAAAGGTTGGGGCGGGTCGATCTTGTCGACTAGGCCCACTTCAGCACCCCCTTCCTCCACTCGTAGGGGAGGGTCAACGTGACAAAGAAGAGGAACACGAGCATCACGCCCAGCATGAACCGCTGCTCAGGAGCAGTCCCGAGGACCACCGCCCACGGGAAGATGAACAGCGTCTCGACGTCGAACACCACGAACAGGAAGGCGAAAAGGTAGTAGCGGATATGCGTCTGTGACCAACCTCGGCCGACCGGATCCATGCCACACTCGTAGGTCGAGAGCTTGCCGCCGTACTTCTTGTCGGGGGCCACGAGCCGGTTCAGGGTGAACGCGAGCGCGACGAGCAGGACCCCGGCCACCCCCAGCGCGAGGACCGTCCCGTAAGCCTGGTAGTAGTCAGGCATAGACCGCTCCGTGTCGTCCGAACGGGCCGCTGCCTGGAGCATGCGACCCGCTCCGCAAGTGTACGGCCTTCCCCCGGCACCGCATAAACGTCGGATGCGGTGGATCGGGCCGCCTGCTGGCACCATAGGGGCATGCGAGAACCGAAGCGCAACGAGCCGTGCTGGTGCGGCAGCGGTGAGAAGTTCAAGCGCTGCCACCATCCCGAGCCTCCACCGGCGACCGCCGGCGCGGGCAGGGAGTGGGGGGGTCCGGCGCCGACGGCCGTGCTCCACCGCGTGCGCCCCGGCACGCTCGGCGCGACCCGCACGGTCCCCGCGCCGATCCGCCGGCCGGAGTACGCCGAGACGGGTGACCCGGGCCCGCGCCGGCCCGCCACGGTCAAGGGGCCGGAGTTCGTCGAGCGGATGCGCTCGACGGGCCGGGCCGCGCGCGCCGTCCTCGACCGCGTGGTGGCCGCCGTCGAGCCCGGGATCACCACCGACGAGCTGGACCGCATCGCCCACGAGGAAACACTGCGCGTCGGCGCCTACCCGAGTCCCCTCAACTACCACGGGTTCCCGAAGTCGCTGTGCACGTCGGTGAACGAGGTCATCTGCCACGGCATCCCCGACGACCGCCCCCTCGCCGAGGGCGACATCGTCAACTGCGACGTCACGATCTACCGGGACGGGGTCCACGGCGACAACTCGGTCACCGTCTACGTCGGCGAGGTCGACGAGGAGTCGCGCCGGCTTGTCGAGGCGACCTACGAGGCGATGATGCTCGGCATCGCGGCGGCCCGCCCCGGTGCGCGGGTCCGCGACATCGGCCGTGCGATCCAGGAGTACGCCGAGGGCCACGGGCTCGGGGTCGTGCGGGCCTTCGTGGGCCACGGCGTCGGCGAGCAGTTCCACACCGAGCCGATCATCCCCCACTACTACGCGCCGGAGGCACGGACCGTCCTTCGGCCGGGGATGACCTTCACCGTCGAGCCCATGCTCACCCTCGGCACGCCCGACCACGTCATGTGGGACGACGGGTGGACGGCCGTCACGGCCGACCTGCGCCGCACGGCCCAGTTCGAGCACACCGTGCTCGTCACGGAAAACGGTGTGGAGATCCTCACCCTGCCGGAGGGCGAGCCCCAGCCCTTCGCCCACTGAGGGCGAGGCGCACTACATCTCCGCGTTCATCATGTGGTCGATGAGGGCGAGGAGGACCTCCTTGTTCCGCTCGAGCTCGGACACCAGCCACTCCATCTCGGGGCTGACCTCGGCGGGGCGGGTCTCCACCATCTGCAGGGCCCGCTCGCGCAGGTCCGCCAAAGAATCGTGTCGCAACGTGTCACCTCCGGGAAGACGTGCGCGCACCATACCCACCCGGGTCGGCGCTCAGCCGACGCCCACCCGGGTCGGCGCTCAGCCGACGCGTTCGACGGCGTAGTCGGTGAGGTAGGCCAGCCCGTCGAGGGCGGCGGGGGCCGCATCGGTCAGGGCGTCCAGGGCGCTCCTGGCGTTGGCGGCCTCGAGGCGCGCGGCGTCGCGGGCGAGCTCGATCGCCGGGTGGCGGCGGAGCATGTCGAGGGCCGCGGCGACGTTCGCCTCGCTCGGGTGGCCGAGGAGCTCGAGAAGCCCGGAGGAGCCATCGGCCTCGAGCGCGAGCAGCACCGGCAGGGTGCGCACGCCCTCGCGGAGGTCCGTGCCGGGCAGCTTGCCCGACTCGTCGGGCTGGCCGGTCACGTCGAGGACGTCGTCGGCGAGCTGGAAGCTCATGCCGAGGCGCCACCCGTAGTCGGTGACGATCTCGATGGCCTCCGCGGACTGGCCGGACAGGATGGCGCCGAGCCGGCAGGACGCGGCGATGAGCGAGGCCGTCTTCTCCCCGATCACGGTGAGGTAGTGCTCCCTGGTGGGTTCGATCGCGGGGGCACCGTGGTCACGGGCCACCAGCGACCCCAGCACCTCGCGGATCTGGCCGGCGCACAGGTCGGCGATGGTGCGGGCCATGACGCGCGTCACCTCCACGCCGAGCGCAGCTGAGAGCTCCGACGCGCGCGCGAGAAGGAAGTCGCCCGTGAGGATCGCCACGGTGTTCGACCACTTCACGTGCGCGGCCGGGGCCCCCCGGCGCACGTCGGCCGCGTCGATGACGTCGTCGTGGTAGAGGGTCGACAGGTGCACGAGCTCGACGACCACCCCGGCATCCACGAGCCGGCTGTCGGTGACGTCGGCACCGGCGAGCATGCCGGTCAGGAGCACGAGCATCGGGCGGAAGCGCTTGCCGCCGGCGTCGATGAGGTAGCGCGACGCGGTCTCGGCGAAGGGCAGGTCCGACAAGACGGTCGTGCGCAGCCGCTCCTCAACGAGCGCGAGCCCGGGGCGCAGGTCGATGCCCCGCTCGGCACCCTTGCGGGCGAGGTCGTCGACTTCCTGCTGGGAGAGGGCCAAAGCGGCGCGGATTCTAGCCTGGATCGACGTGCTGCGGATCCACGGCCGTCAGCCAGCGAAGGAGGCGGCCTGGCGGGCCAGGTCGATGAGCACGCCAGGCAGGATGCCGAGCACGACGACGCCGGACGCCGCCGCGGCGAGGCCGGCGGACAGGCCGGTCGTGGCGACCAGCGGTGGCTGGTCGGCGACCTCCGCCGGCTCGTCCTCCATGAACATCGTGACGATCACCCGGATGTAGAAGAACGCGGCGATGAGGCTCGACACGACCGCGAGGACGACGAGCGCGACGTGACCGGCGTCCACCCCGGCGCGGAACACCGCGAGCTTTCCCATGAAACCCGCGGTGCCGGGGATGCCCGCCAGGGACAGCAGGAAGAGGCCGAACATGCCCGCCGGGACGGGGTAGCGGCGGCCGAGGCCGCGCAGGTCGGACAAGGCCAGCGCCTTGCGGTTGCGGCGCTCGAGGAGTGTGAGCACGCCGAAGGCCCCGAGGGACATGAGGGCGTAGACGAGCAGGTAGAACAGCGTCGCGCTCACGCCCTCGCGGGACACCGCGATCACGCCGATCAGCGCGTACCCCGCGTGCGCAACCGCCGAGTACCCGAGCATCCGCTTCAGGTCGGTCTGGACGACGGCGAGAATCGCCCCGGCCATCATCGTGAGCGCGGCGATCACCCAGAACACCGGCACCCACGACCACGCGAGCTCGGCGAACGCCCCGACGAAGACCCGAAGGAAGGCGGCGAACGCCGCCGCCTTCACCGCCGCGGCCATGAAGCCCGTGATCGGCGTGGGCGCACCCTGGTAGACGTCCGGCGTCCACATGTGGAACGGCACGAGGCTGACCTTGAAACCGAGCCCGACGAGCAGGAGCGCCATGGCGGCGAGGACCATCCCGTCAGGGGCGGCGATCGACCGGAACGCCTGCCCCGCCTGTGCGATGTTCGTCGATCCTGTGAGGCCGTACACGAGGGCGATGCCGTAGAGCAGGAGCGCCGAGGAGAACGCGCCGAGCAGGAAGTACTTGATCGCCGACTCCTGGGAGTTGAGGTCGCGCTTGGCGAACCCCGACAGGATGTAGAGCGAGAGGCTGAGGACCTCGATGGAGATGAAGACCATGATGAGGTCGGCTGCCGACGCGAGGAGGGTCATCCCGGTGGCCGCGAACAGCAGCAGGGGGTAGAACTCGCCCCGGTGGATGCGGCGCTCCTCCATGTAGGAGAACCCCAGCGGCACGGCGACGATGCCGACGAGGCACACGGTGAAGCGCGTGAACAGCGCCACCCCGTCGACCGCGACCATGTCGCCGAGCAGGCTCTGCGTGGCGATGAGCGGCCCGCCGGCGTGCGCCCCCCACTGCCACGCGGTGACGCCGAGGCCGGCTGCGAAGCCGATGGCGGCGAGCAGGGCGCCGAGCCGGCGCGGCCGGTCGCGCCAGATCCACGTGAGCGCGAACTGGGTCACGGCGGCGAGCCCGACCAGGCCGGGCAGGCGGGTCTCTCCCGTCGCGTAGGCCGCGTAGCCGGCCCCCGCCCCGAGCAGGCCGAGCGCGACGAACGACGCCTGCAGGCGCTGGCCTCCCGCGGTGTCGAGCAGGAGCACGAGGATCCCGAAGCCGAAGAGCACGAGCTCAGGGCTGATCGCCGCCCACGGGATGTCGGGGATCGTGACGCCTGCCTGCGCGAGCGTGTGCACCTAGCGCGACTCCTCGGTGACCGGGGTGAGCAGGGTGAGGCCGTCCGTGCCGTTGACCTCTTCGAGGATCGCCTCCACGGTCGGGTTGACGCGGTCGTAGAGCGGCTGGGGGTAGAGCCCGATGCCGATGATGAGCGCCACGATCGGGACCATCACGCCGATCTCGCGAGGGGTGAGGTCGGCGATGCCGACCGCACGCCCCTCGACAGGGCCGTGGAACATCCGCTGGTAGGCCCAGAGGAGGTAGAGGGCGGCGAGGATCACGCCGACGGTCGCGGCCACGGCGGCAACCGGCACCGTCTGGAAAGCCCCGAGCAGGATGGGGAACTCGCCGACGAAACCGTTCAGGCCCGGCAGCGCGATCGAGCTCATCGCGGTGAGCAGGAAGAGCCCCCCGAGCACGGGGGCAGCCCGCAGCAGCCCGGAGTAGTCGGCGATCGCGCGGCTGTGCGCCCGGTCGTAGAGGAAGCCGATGAGCAGGAACAGCGCCCCGGTCGACAGACCGTGGTTGACCATCTGCACGACGCTGCCGGAGGCCCCGGTGGGATGCAGCGCGAAGACTCCGAGGACCACGAACCCGAGGTGGCTGACCGACGAGTAGGCCACGAGCCGCTTCACGTCGCGCTGGACCATCGCGACGAGGGCGCCGTAGAGCACGCCGATGACCGCGAGGGCGATCATGAACGGGGCGAGCCGCACCGTCGCGTCGGGGAAGAAGGGCAGGCTGAAGCGCAGGAACCCGTAGCCGCCGATCTTCAGCATGACCGCCGCGAGCAGCACCGAGCCGACCGTCGGCGCCTCGGTGTGGGCGTCGGGCAGCCAGGTGTGCAGGGGGAACATCGGAACCTTGATCGCGAACGCGGCGAAGAAGGCGCCGAACAGCCAGGCCTGCTCGGTGGGGCTCAGGGACACCTGGCGCAGGACGTCGTAGTCGAACGACGTCGCCCCGGCCGCGAAGTACAGGTAGAGGATGCCGACGAGCATGAGGAAGCCGCCGACGAGGGTGTAGAGGAAGAACTTCACGGCGGCGTAGCGGCGGTTGCCGGACCCCCAGATGCCGATGAGGGCGTACATCGGCACGAGCATGGCCTCGAAGAAGACGTAGAACAGGATGAGGTCGAGCGCCAGGAACACGCCGATGAGCGCGGCCTGGAGCGCCATGAGCGACCCGAAGAAGCCCTTGACGCGGTCGGCGGCGTTCCAGCCGGCGAGCACGACGAGCGGCATCATGAAGGTGCTGAGCAGGACGAGGAACAGGCTCAGCCCGTCGACGCCGAGGCGGTAGGTGATCCCCCACTGCGGGATCCAGTCGACGCGTTCGCCGAGCTGGAACGCCGCGTCGCCGGCGGTGAACGCCGCGAGCAGCAGGAGCGAGAGGGCGAACGTGGCGACGGTGCCGGCGAGCGCCGTCCACCGCACGGCGGCCGGCGCGCCGGCGGGCAGCAGCGCGATGACGGCCGCGGTGGCGCCAGGGACGACGATGAGCAGCGTGAGCAGGGGCAGGTCGGCCATCTAGAAGAACCCCCCCGCGACCCGACCACCGGCGAAGAGCGCGAGGACGAGCACCGCGCCCGCGAGCACCGCGAGAGCGTAGCTGCGCACGTAGCCGGTCTGCACTCGGCGCAGGATGCCGGCGAGGCCCGCGGTGCCCCTGGCTGCCCCGTTCACCACCCCGTCGATGCCCCGGCGGTCGAAGTCGCTCAGCCCCCCCGCGAGCAGCGTGCCCGGCGTCACGACCGTCGTCGAGTACAGCGCGTCGACGTAGAAGCCGTTGAGGGCGAGGTCGTAGGCGCCCCCGAGGCGGACGGCGAGCGGCTCCCGGTCGGGGGCCCGGCGCAGGTAGGTGAGGAGGGCGGCGGCGATCCCGAGCCCCGCGACCGCGACCGCGACGACGAGGATGACCCCGTGGTCGACGAAGGCCGGTCCGGCGGTGAACGCCACCACGCTCGGCTCCAGCCAGTGGTGCAGGAACCCCTCGCCCGGCGGGTACTCGATGAGCCCGCCGGCGGCGCTGCCGACGGCGAGCACGACGAGCGGCAGGGTCATCGACAGCGGCGCCTCGTGCGGGTGCGCGTCGGCGCCCCACCGTGGCCGCCCGAGGAAGATGAGCACGAACCACCGGGCCATGTAGAAGGCGGTCAGTCCCGCGGCGACGAGGCCGATGACCATGATGGGCCCGCCGCCGGGCGTGTCCGCGGCGGCCGCGAGGATCTCCTCCTTGGAGAAGAAGCCTGACAGCGGCGGGACGCCGGAGATCGCGAGAACGGCGATGCCCGCGGTGACCGCGGTCACCGGCATCTTCCGCCAGAGGCCACCCATCTTCCACACGTCGACCTCGTTGGCCAGCGCGTGCATGACCGCTCCGGCGGCGAGGAACAGCAGCGCCTTGAAGAAGCCGTGGGTGAGGAGGTGGAACACCCCGGCGACGTAGTCGCCGACGCCGACGCCGACGAACATGTAGCCGAGCTGACTGACCGTCGAGTAGGCCAGGATTCGCTTGAGGTCGTTCTGGACGCAGGCGATGAGCGCCGCGAGCAGCGCCGTCGTCACCCCCACCCAGGCGATCGCCAGACCGACCCCGGGCACGAGCGCGTAGATCGGCGAGACCCGGGCGACGAGATAGACGCCGGCCGTGACCATCGTTGCGGCGTGGATGAGGGCCGACACCGGCGTCGGCCCCGCCATCGCGTCGGGCAGCCAGACGTACAGGGGGATCTGCGCGCTCTTGCCGGTCGCTGCCAGGAGCAGGAGCAGACCGACCGCAACCGCCGTGCCGCCGGCGAGGACGCCGGCCGGCTCGGCGAGGACCGCGGGGAACGACAAGGTCCCGAAGGCGCCGAAGACGACGAACATCGCGATGAGGAAGCCGACGTCGCCCACACGGTTGACGACGAAGGCCTTCTTCGCCGCGCCTGCGTAGTCCCGCCGCTCGAACCAGAAGCCGATGAGCAGGTAGCTGCAGAGACCCACGAGCTCCCAGCCCACGAACATCGTGAGCAGGCTCTCCCCCAGGACGAGGACGAGCATCGAGGCGACGAAGAGGTTGAGGTAGGCGAAGAAGCGGTGGTAGCGGGGGTCCCCGTGCATGTAGCCGACCGAGTACACGTGGATGAGCAGCCCCACCCAGGTCACGAGCAGCAGCATGACCGAGGCGAGCGGGTCCACGAGGACCGCCCAGGACACGTCGAGGGGACCCGCGCTGATCCAGGTGGCGACCTCCCGGACGAACACCCGGCCCTCCTCCGGCTGGGCCTGGAGGTAGGTGAAGACGAGGGTCGACGCCACGGCGCTGACGCCGACGGCGAGGATGGCCACGGCGGCGGACAGCCGGCCCAGCCGCTTGCCGAACAGCAGCAGGAAGGCGGCGGACACCGCCGGCACCACGGGGATCAGCCAGGCGAGGTCGACCGGTGACCCGGCGGGGGCGGTGAGCACGTGCTCCACGGGGCTTGCCCTACGCCCGCAGGGCGTCGACGTCGTCGGCGTCGACCGACGCCTTGAGGCGGAAGAGGTTGACGATGAGGGCGAGCCCGACGGTGACCTCCGCGGCGGCGACGACCATGACGAAGAACGACAGGACCTGCCCGTCGAGGTTGCCGTTGATCCGAGCGAAGGAGACAAGGGTGAGGTTGACGCTGTTCAGCATGAGCTCGATCGACATGAAGATGACGATGAGGCTGCGCCGCAGCAGCACGCCGACGACGCCCACCGTGAACAGGGCCGCCGCGAGGGCGAGGTAGTGACCGGCCGGGACCATCATGAGCGCGTCCCCTCACCTTCGCGGCCGGGCGGCGTCGCGCGCCTGCCGGCGACGGCGGGCAGCTGCTCCCGGGGCATGTCGACCAGCTCGCTCGGATGCTCCTTGCGGCGGCCGAGGACCATCGCCCCGAGCGCCGCGATGACGAGCAGCACGCTCGTGACCTCGAACGGCCACACGTAGTCGGTGAACAGGAGCAGGCCGAGCTGGCGGATGTTGCCGCCTTCCTGAGCGTTGACGTCGGCGAGGCCCGCGCAGGGGCGCCCCTGCGCGCCGGCGGTGACGTCGGCCTCGGCCCCGCAGACCGACCCCTGGCCCATCCACGGGCCGGCGACACCGACCGACAGGCTGGCGACGAGCAGGACCCCGAGCAGGAGCGCGGCGGGCTTCTGGCCGCGCAGCGGTCCTCCGATGGGGTCGTCGCGGGCGATGCCGAGCAGCATGAGCACGAACAGGAACAGGACCATGATCGCGCCCGCGTAGACGACGATCTGCACGACCGCGAGGAACTGCGCCTCGAGGACGGCGTAGAACGCGGCGAGCGTGAAGAAGTTCAGGACGAGCAGGAGCGCCGAGTGCACGGCGTTGCGCATGAGGATCATCGCGATCGCGGACCCGAGCGAGATCGGCGCGAGGATCCAGAAGACCCAGAACTCGGCCACCTACTGCTCCTTCCGGGGGTCGCGGGAGCGGGGCTCCGTCCCGCCGCCCGCGAGCATCACCGCAACCGGGTCACCCTGTTCCTGCGGGTGGGGTCCGAAGTCGTCGCGCCCCGCCGCGGGGGGGAAGTGCGCGAGCGGGTCCTGCGGCGCGTGGCCGGTGTAGTAGTCGAGGTCGCGGGCCGCCACCTCCGCATCGGTGTGCGGGGGTGGCTTCGCGCCCTCGGGAAGGGGCGCGAGCAGCTGCTCCCTGGTGAAGATGAGGTCCTCGCGGCGGTCGGCGGACAGCTCGTACTCCTGGCTCATCGTGAGGGCGCGCGTCGGGCACGCCTCGATGCAGAGGCCGCAGAGGATGCAGCGCAGGTAGTTGATCTGGTACACGGCACCGTAGCGCTCCCCGGGCGAGTAGCGCTCCTGGGGCGTGTTGTCGGCGCCCTCGACGTAGATCGCGTCGGCCGGGCACGCCCAGGCGCACAGCTCGCACCCGACGCACTTCTCCAGGCCGTCGGGGTGCCGGTTGAGCACGTGACGTCCGTGGAATCGGGGTGCCGGTGCCCGCTTCCTCTCCGGGTACTCGGTGGTGACCGGCGGACGGAACATCGTCTTGAAGGTGAGACCGAAGCCTTTGCGCAGTGCGTTGAACACGCTCTAGACCTTTACCTGTTCGGGGGCCTGCTCGTCGGTGCCCTCCTGCGGGGCGGCGTCGTCGACAGGGCGGGCGAGCGCGCGTCCCCCTCCACCGCCGGTGCCCGGCCCGGCCACCCGCGACCC
>DATLGH010000018.1 GCA_035540635.1 Egibacteraceae bacterium
TTCAGCCTCCCAGGCGGCGAGGTCGGGCGGCGGCTCGACCACCGCGGGAGGCGCGGGCCGGCCGGGCAGGTCGACGTCAATGGCGGCCTCGGGCAGGTCGAGGCCCTCGCACGCCCCGGCGACGAGCTCGGCGTTGGTGCACGTGCGGCGCTCGTCCGGCGGGTTCTTGCGCTGCGCCTCGGCCTGCACCCGCCGCCCGCGCGCCGGTGGAGGTGGCAGGTACACGACGACCGTGCCGAGGTCGTCGAGCACCGTCGAGCCGGCACGCAGCGCCTCGGTGGCCGCACCCATGAGGTCGGCCTCCTCACCAGGTGTCGGCGAGGAGGGCGCGTGCGGCGCGGCGGACGCGCACAAACTCGCTGGCGCGGATGCCGGTGGCCGCCAGCGTGTCGAGGCTGGTCTTCTGCAGTTCGGACAGCTCGCGGTAGGCGTGCACGAGCGCCTCCTCGGTGGAGGGGTGCTCGCGGACCTCGGCGAAGATCCCGGGTGCGTCGGTGAGCACGGTGCGGACCGCGGCGGCGACAACGGGGGTCGACACGGGTCGGCGCCCCTGCGCGGCCAGGCGCGGGGCGCCCAGCAGCTCGGCCAACCGGTACACGGTGAGCAGGTTGAGCCCGGCGACGCCGGCGCCTTGCGCGGTGACCGGGCCGAGCTCGCCGCTGGCCAGCAGCCGGCGGGTCGACACGCCCACGTAGTTCGTCGGCACCACCACGGTCACCGGCTGCAGCGGGTCGTCGGCCTTGGCCGCCGAGACGCGCTCGCGCAGCAGCTCTGCGGCCGGCCGGCCGTAGCGTGTCGAGTGCAGCGAGATGTCAGCCATCGGGCGTCAACGGTACGCGGGGGGTGCAGGGGCCGGGGCCCGACTTGGAACAGCACCTCCGCTGCGCGTCGGACGACGTCACCGACGCGCCTCGCCGTGGCGTTCGCCGGCTGACGTGCGGCAATATCCGCGCGGATATCATGACCTCGTGGGAGAGGTTGCCGCCCGCCTCCTTCGGTCCGCGCGTCGGCGTGCCGGGCTGTCGCAGCACGCCCTCGCGCGCCGCGCCGGAACCTCGCAGCCCACGCTTTCCGCGTACGAGCGGGGCGAGAAGGGCCCGTCGGTCGAGACTTTGACCCGTCTCCTGGCGGCTGCCGGCACGACGCTCACGGGCACGAAGGGACCGGCGACGATCAGGGACCACCTGCGGGGAGCCGGCGGGCTCCCGGCGACCTTCCGCCCCGACCGGCTGGTGGAGGTGGCCGCTCGCGTCCGCGAAGGCCAGGACGCGTGGTTCGCATTACGGGAGTTCCTCGACGGTGTCGGCCTGGCCGGGGACGTCGCGGGCAGCCCACAGGTGCGGCTATTGATCGCCGACGCGCCGCCGCCGGCCGGCGACCGGCGGGTCGACGCCCTGCTCGCCGCCGTCGCCGAGCACCTCGCCGGCCGGTACGCCATCCCGCGACCGGGCTGGGTGGTCGAGCCCGCTCGGTTCCTGCAGACGTGGTGGTTCCCGCACCGCCGCGCCTTCGACGCGCTCGCCGTCCGGGACTCGCCCCCGGCCTTCCGGCGCCGGGGCATCTTCCTGTGCCCCTCCGTGCTCGAGCGGGTGTAGCAGTGGACCGTGGGGGACTCCCGCCCGACTGGTTGAACGACGCGGTGAAGGGCTTCCTGCCGGGTCCCGACCCCTACGACGGGCCGGCGTTCGACCTGCCCGGACTGCGCGTGCAGGCCGCCTCTCCGCAGATGCTGCTCGCCCTCAAGGTCCTCGCCGCCCGCGTGGGCGAGGACGACGAGGACGTCGCCCAGCTGGCGGCGCTTCTGGGCCTGCCCTCGGCCGGCGAGGTGGTTGACCTCGTGGAGGACATCGTCGGAGCGGAGCGGCTCACCGCCCGCTCCCGCTTCTTCGTCGAGGCCGTGCTCGACGAGCACGTCGGGGACTGACCGCCGCTGCGCAGGCGAAAGGACGCGGCGCACGACGCCCCCGCCGGCCTGGCCCGCGACCGGGCAAGTCCCGGGGCGGCCGTCAGCCAGAGACGGGCCGGTCGGCGGGCACGATCGTGAACGCGCCGCTCTGGAGGGGAGCGACCGCGCGGACGTCGCGCTCGACGAACGCCAGGATCGATCGGCTTCCCAGGGCAATGCCTCCTGCTAGCACCGGCGGTGGCGGCTTGTGGCTATGAGACGCGGTCGATGTATTGGTGCTTGATGCGGTTCTCGCCGGCGAACGGGCCGGTCCCCGTTGCATGGAGCGTCACGCGGGGCAGCTGGTCCTGCGTCGCGGTGTTGCAGTAGGCGTTCCGAAAGTCGCCGTTGACCTTCCCGAGCTGGGTGAAGAGCTTCTTGGCGATTCCCGCTCCGGACAAGTCTGCGGGGTCGCAGCCTTCTCGGAGTGCAATCGCGACCTCCAGGGTCTTGTTGTGGTGCTGGTCCTCTCTCGAGATCAGGCGGAAGCTCTCGAGGTGAGGAGCGAGCTCATCCAAGCCGAACAAGATCTCGCCGACGCTGTCGGGTGTGACGTTCGCGCCGTAGTAGTCGATGGACAGGTCTGAACGCCCGTAGAGGAACAACAGTGGCAGCCTGATCGGCTGGGTGTCAGCGATGAGGTGGGTGAGCCCGAGCTCTGCCAAGACGGCCGCGACCTCCTCGTAGCGCAAGACGTGTCCGAGGTCATGGATGTTGTAGCGGATCTTGGGGGCGATGTTGCTCGGCCGCGTCAGCGTGACGAGCAGCTCTCCCTTCGGGTTGGCCTCAAGGTGGTACACGAGCGGGTTGTACTGCAAGACCATGGGCAACGTGCCGTGCACGGTCCGGGTCAACCGCTCCCGCAGCATGGGGTCCTGCTGCATCTCCTGTCGCAGGCGGATCGTGAACGGGCTCTCGGCGGCCATGTTGATCTCGAGGTCGGAGGCACCGTAGGACCCCACGACCTGGGTGAACGAGCGCAGCAGGTAACGCCGCATGGGCTCGCTCATGGCCTCGCCGCCGAAGATGGCACGGATTCGGAACTCCCCCCAGTCGATGCGGCGGTCGTCGCTCAGGGTCTTCAGGAACGGCGGGTAGCCCGTCACGACGTAGTCATAGCCAGGACCGAACTCCTGCAAGGTGTGGACGATCTTGTCGAGGTCCGGGCCGGTGGACTTCATGATGCAGATGTCGCTGAGCGAGAGGCTCACGTTGAGACCCGTCGCCCACGCCCCGAGCGCGAACGCGTTGATGACGAAGCAGGGTTGGTCGCCCATCGCGGTGCGGAAGGACAACTGGAGCATCTGCTTGGTCGCCCAGCGTTCCTCGGGGCCACGAACCCAGCTGGTGGCCCTGCCGCTGCTGCCGGAGGACTCGTCGACGACCACGCCCCGGCGGGGCAGGCCGCCGCCCACACAGCGGGCTTCGTGGTCGTAGCGCTGGACGTAGGTAACCTTGTCGGTCTCCGGCAGCACCGCCAGATCGGGCAGGCCGTCACGGTAGCGAAGTGCGGGCGGGCCGCCGTGCTCGTCGATGAAGTCACGGTACGCGGGCACGTTCCGGTAGGCGTGCTGGAAGTTGACCCAGGCCCGCCAGGCTCCTAGTCGCCACCGCGCACCGCTGAGTCTGTCGGCGAAGAGGGCCTTGTAGAAGAGGGGATGGCGCAGGAACCAACCCTGCAGGGCGTTGGCGAGCAACACGAGCCCGTGGTGGAAGAGCCGGTTCACTGGAGGACCTCCGGCAAGGGCAGCCGTTGGCTGCGAACCGGCTCATGGTCGGAGTAGCCCATGCGCACGAGGAGCCACACCATGTCACGCCCGCCCTCGCCCTCGCGGATACCGAACTTGTCCACCATGGACCCACGGGATTCCTCGTTGGTGATGATCGACCCGTACGGTTGCCAGTCGATGCCGTGCTGGGTCAGGATCAGCCACAGGCGCAGCATCAGGTGACCCGCCCCGATCCAATCCTCGGCGTCCACGAAACGTCCCTGCAGCCACCCGACTGTCGAGATGCCGGTCATGGTGCGCATGTACACCCGCTGGGTGAGCTGCTTCACGACCGGTGCGGCGAACAGCCAGTGGTAGCGCATGAACCCCTTCAACAGCCATCCCGGTAGCACCAGGGCCTCCGGCGAGAGCCCGTCCCCCGTCCGGCGCGCTTCCTTCTCGGAGTAGCGCAGCCACGAGCCGAGCTCCTGACGGTAGCGGTCGTGTTCGAGGTCGTGGTACAGCGCGTCGCGGTTCAGCTCCTTCACCCACTGCACCGCCATGGGATCGACCGACACGTTGAAGGTGTGCCCGTAACGGCGGGCTTCCTCGCGCAGCTGACCGATCACCGCCGCGGGCACCGGCCGGTCGTTGTAGGGATGACGGTTCGTGCGCCGTCGGTGCAAGAGCGCGGGATCCAGGTCATCGACCTGGTGGCCTTGCGGCACCAGCCGCAGGTCGGCGACCTTCCGAAGGCCATCCGGCTGCCCCTGATACAGCGGGCCACCGGTGTACTCGGCTGCCAGCGCATAACCCCGTGCGTGCGCGGCGATCCGCAGCGTCTCGACAACGATCCCGCACGTCAGATACGTGAACCTGCCCTCGGGGTCGCCTACCGGCAGCCCGCGCTCGGTCACGAAGAAGAGCTGGGCACGATCCCGATCGAGGACGCGCAGCCGGGTCGGCTGGGTGTTGTGCGGGGACGGCGCCCGGCGCGCATACTCGGCAAGTTCAGACCACAGGCCCGAGATGTCACCAGTCGGGCTTGGAACGCGGGCGTCTGCCTCGGCCTTGTCGTCTCTCATGGCTCCCATTGAAAGGCAGACGAGCGGGGCCGGGTAGACGGCATCCGCCGTGTTTCCTGCGGCGAAGATGCCCAGAGGCGCCTGGGATGTTCCGGCAATCGCACGGCTTCGGCGGCTGAACACGTGTTCCCCCGGGGGCGTCGTTGAGCTACAACCGGATGATGAGCACCGGCGTGGCCAACCGCACCCGCTCACGGCGGCTGCTGCTGCGCGGGATTCTGGTGTTCCGCTGGGCGACCCTGGGCTGGATGGTGGTGCTGGCGGTGAACACGCCCACGGGGTTCGCACGGCCGGGGTTGGCGTGGGGCGCCGTTGCGGTGGCTGGGGGCTGGGCTGGTGGCCGCGCGCCCGCTCAACGGTGTCCCCGTGGCTGACCTATCCGCCACCCAGGCGCAGCAGGCGGCCGGGACGGTGGTCAACTATCTGGTGGCCGGCGTCGCTGTTGGTCTGGTCGCCCGGCTCCTGGACGCCTCCGCACAAGCAGCCGAGACCGCCACCGGCGAGCTCCTCGCGGAGCGAGAGCGGACCGCACGCTTGAGCGAGCGGCAATCGCTTGCGCGCCAGATCCACGACTCGGCGTTGCAGGTCCTGGCGTTGATCCACAAGCGCGGCCGGGAGCTGGCGGGTGAGGAGCGGGTCTCAGGCCGACAGGTCGCCGAGCTGGCCGACATGGCCGGCCGACAAGAGGCGGAACTGCGCGCGCTGGTACTGCGCCCAGCTGAGCGGAGCCCATCGGGGACCGCGTCGCTGCGTGAGGCGCTGGAGCGGGCCGCTCGAAGCATCGACGGCGTGCCGGTGACCGTGAACGCCATCGGGGCGCTGATCCTGCCGGCCGCGCTGGTGTCCGAGGTCGCCGCCGCCGTTGGTGAGGCGCTGCGCAACGCCGCCCAGCACGCCGGCGCCCAACGCGTCGTTGTCTTCGCCGAGCAGGCCGATGGCCATCTGGCGGTGTCGGTGCGCGACGACGGGCGTGGCTTCACCTACGACGAGGCCGAGCTGGCCCCACAAGGCAAGGCGGGGATGCTGCGCAGCATGAAGGGACGAATACTGGACCTGGGCGGAACCATGGACGTGGAAACCGGTCCTGGCCGCGGCACCGACGTGACCTTTGAGATCCACATGGAGGACTGAATGAGCCAGCCGATCCGGGTGGTAGTCGTCGACGACCACCCCGTCTGGCGCGACGGCGTCCGCTCCGACCTCGAGACCTCGGGGATTGTGCAGGTCGTGGGCGAGGCCGCCGACGGCGGTGACGCGGTCGACGTGGTGCTGGACGTCATGCCCGATGTGGTCCTCATGGATCTGCAGCTACCGACCGTGTCCGGTGTGGAGGCGACCCGACGCATCCTCGAATCGGCTCCCCACGTGCGCGTGCTCGTGCTGTCCGCGTCGGCTGAGGAAGCCGACGTGCTGGCAGCAGTGAAGGCCGGCGCGATCGGCTACCTGCTCAAGAGCTCAACCTGCCAGGAACTGGTCGACGCAATCCGCGGCGTGCATGGCGGCGAGCCGGTGTTCACGCCGTCGCTGGCCGGCCTGGTGCTCGGTGAGTTCCGCCGCATGGCGGCCAGCGCAAATTCGGGTGAACCAGGACTGACTGCCCGGGAGAACGATGTGCTCAAGCTCGTCGCGAAGGGCTACACCTATCGAGAGATCGGCGACAGGCTGTTCATCTCCACCAAGACGGTGCAGAACCACGTGCAGAACATCCTCACAAAGCTGCAGCTTTCGCAGCGCTACGAGCTCATGCGCTACGCGATCCACAAGGGACTGGACCGCCTGCCCGAGTAGTGAAGAACATCGCGCTGCACACCCTCGACGAGGCGTGGCAGACGGTGGGCCGCAAGCCGGGGTGCTGTGTCGCTACGCCGATGAGCTTGTCGTCGTCTGCCCCACCCGGGAACGTGCCGAGCAGGCGCGGGACCTGGTGGCGGTCCTGGACAGGTTGGGGCTGCGTCTGCACCCTGACAAGACCAGGATCGTGCACCTGCGCAAGGGCGCTGAGGGATTCGACTTCCTCGGCTTTCACCTGCGCAAGTGCGAATCGTGGCGGCGGCCGGGCAAGTGGTGGCTGCTGCGGTGGCCGTCGGAGCGGGCCATGGCGGCGATACGCGCCAAAGGTCCGCGCGCGGACCACCCGCAGCCACGCCCATCTGCCCATGAGCGAGGTCGTGGCCCGTCTCAACCTCGTGCTACGAGGTTGGGGCAACTACTTCCGCTACGGCAACTCGCGTGGAAGTTCAGTGCCGTCGACTCCTACGTGCGCATGCGCCTGGCGCAGCTGGCGAGCACCAAACACCGCCGGCCGGGACGCAACTGGCCCGCGGGCTACAACTACGCGTGGTCCAAGCGCCTCGGCGTGTACTGGTTGGTGGGAACCGTCCGCTCAGGGGCTGTGCATGCCTCGCGGTGAACGATGTCGGTGAGCCGTGTGCGGGAGAACCGCACGCACGGTTCGAAGGGGAGGGGCTGGACACGGACGGACCCGGCCACGGTGGCAAACGTCGAAGCCAGAAGGGAAACCGCCTGGCTGGTGCACTACCCACCTACCGTCGACCAAGGTCCGTACCGACCCAGCCTCTTACCCGACACCACCAGGGTCGGCACCCGTGACCCCAGGGCCGAAGGGCATCCGGAGCTCAGCATCCTATGCCGGAGCCGGGGACCCCTATCCCTATGGTGGGGACGGGGCCGACATCACAACGCCTCAATCGTGTTGCGCCCTACCGCACGTCGGCGTCGTACACCTCCTCAGCCGGCAGGCTCAGGAGGTGGTCGGCCGTGTCCTGCTTGAGTCGCCCGACGGCCTCTGCCTCGGCGGGGGTGTCCACCCCCCGGCAGACCCGGTCGACGAACTCGTCGGTGGCCAGCCCCACGCGCAGCTTCAGGTCGACGATCCGGTCCTCGTACAGCAGCCGGAAGAAGAACCGCCCCTGCGGGGCCCGGGGCGCGTCGGCGGGTGCCAGCTCTGGTGCGGGTCGGAAGCGGTCGCCGGTCACCGCCCGGGTGACCATCTCGAGCGCGTCGCGGGCACCGTCCCCGGCGAACGCGCTGTCGACCCAGATGCGGTAGCGCTCCGGCGGTGGGCCACCGGCCAGGAGCGGCAGGGCGCGCTGCAGGGCCTTGAAGCCATGCGCGAGCCCCGCGATGGAGCTGCGGCCGTGGTACTTGATGAGGTCGTCGAAGGAGATGGCGACCGGCTCGCCGTGGTCGAGCACCTCGAGCGTGGACATCATGACTCCTCTCCGGCAGGTGGGCGACGACCCTACTGCGCAACCCCGTTCTAGTCCCAGGTGCCTGGGAGAGACTCTCCCGGGCTCCAAGGACCGGGTTCCCGTATCCGCCGGAGTTCGACGGTTCGGCCCCGCGCCCACGGATGTTGTGGTAGCGGCTGCACTGCGTAGCTCTTGGTTGAGGGGAAGGACAGGATTCGCCGCACCGCACGGCCTTGCATCGGGATCCGCAGCCTCGACCAACTTTCGTTGTTCGAACCACCAGTGACTACTCGGCGGTGTCGCCTCCGTCAACTGCATCAGGCGGTTTTCCGATGCGCTCCACTGTCTGCGTCAGGCGCGTGAGGAGCCACAGGACATAGCCAACAACGAGGAGCGGCAGGATCCAGCCGATCAAAAAGAACACGGCTTCCATCGCGAACCTCCCATGGGGCTGCCGCCCGGGTTGCGCACGGGGATCGGTCGGTGCTCTCGAGGACCTCACCCGCGCACCACCCCCCTGACCCCAGGTGCACCCGGTGCAACTCGACCCACTGGCTCATACTGCACAGCACCTTGCTCGAGGCGGAGGCGACGAAGATGACCGGGGAGCGTCGGTGGTCCGACCCCATAAGGATGGTCCCGTACACCCTTGAACTCGATCAGCCGCACAAGCGGGCGCTGACCGTGGCCGGCGAACTGCTCTGGGACGGCTTCCTGGACAGCATCGAGGACGCCGATCCCGGGCGCGCCGACTTCATCCAGATGCTGCCGCCGGCCTTCGTGGATCGTGCGGCCGACGACTGGCGCCGGTGGTTGGCGACGCTCGCCACCTCGTTGTGGAAGCTTGGCCAACCACATCCGCCCCGGCCGGCCAGCATGGCTGAGCAGCTTGCCGTCGGCATCCTGGCCGACTACGCCGAGCGGGACCTGACAGAACTCGCCGATGACGGCTTGGTCGACCTTCTTCTGCCCGAGCACGGGCTGCACGTTCGTGACTGGCTGGATGCCTACCTCGACGACTTCGACCACGAGCTGCTCTACGACCGGTCAGCGGACGGCATCGACGACCTGTCCACCGGCGACCAGTACGGCTTCGGCCGCATGGACTACGAGGGGATGTTCGCGGTGTTCAACGAGCTGGACGACCGATGGCGTGGGCTGGCCCACCCCATGGCCCCGCTGGCCCGTGACGAGGCGGAGCGCATCCTGGAGGACCACCTCCAGGCGTCGGTCGTGGCGCTTGCTGCGCGCACCGCCGAGGCGGCCGTGGCCGGCAAGTCCACGGTGCCCGTCGATGATGCCGCTGTCGACGCCGAACTCCTCGCCCACCGCCTCAGCTGGTGGCTGGGCCTGGATGTGCGTCCCGCAGCCGACGACTCCTCGCTGACCATCGCCACCGAACCCGACCCCCACCATCGCGAGCGCCTGCGCTGGTGGCTGGAACGAGGGTCCGACTGAGCTCCGTCAGCCGTGCTCGAGCAGCTGCTCGCCGGCCATCCGGCGCCGTGCTCGCGCTCATCGAGGCGGCCGACCGTGTCGTGGCCCGCTCCAGGAACGACGGCTCCTCGCGTGGTCGGCGCCGCGGACGAGCTCCTCGAACGCCGGCAGGAAGCTCGACTTGCGGTGATGCTCGGCGCGCACCTCAGCGACGAGCCGGTGCCAGTCGCGGGGTAGCCCCGCCCGCTCGTAGCAGTCGCGGGCCCGTTCGAGATCGCGCAGGGCCGCCGGGTAGGACTTGGCCCTGCCTGTCGCAAGTACCCCCAGCGCCAGGGCGCGCCACAGTCGCGCCGCCGCCCCTGGATGAGCCTTGCCCAGCGGCCGGGCGGCCTCCTGCACCGAGTAGCGACCCAGCCCCGCGAGCGCCTCGTCGCTGCTGTGGGCCACGACCTCGGCGAGGCGCTCGTCCAGCGCGCTCCCCCCGTTCGACCCATGCCAACGCGTCCTCGGGCTTGCCGCTCGCGGACAGCATCCTGGCCACCGCGTGGCAGTCCTGCGCGGTGAGCCCGGTCTGCTCGGCGCGCACGGCGCGGAAGCCCGAGTCGTCAGCCATGTGCAGGTAGACGTGGCCCCGCAGCGACCCGTCGTCCTCCAGCACCGCCCACCCACGCCCGCTGGCCTGATCGCTGTCGTCGTGGCCGTCCCAGGTGAACTCGACAATCCGCCACCTGCCCTCGAACGTGGCGGTCAGCGCGTCCGAGTGTGCCGGTCCGTCAGGCGGGCAGCCGCTCGTGCGCTCGCGCAGCTCGACTGATGGGGCGTGCCCTGAGCACGTCGGAGGTTGTCGCCGACCCGGGCGACGATGCTCTACCATTTGGCGCGCCTTCCCCACCGCCCGCTCGCCGAAGGGAAGGCTCTCGTATGCCGACCGGGAACTCCTTGCCCGACCAGTTGCGCGCGTGGCCCGCGGAGCGGCTCGCCGGTCTGCTCACCCGGGTGCCCGTGCTGCGCCACGCGCTCGAGGGCCACGGTCCCCTCGCCGGAGTCAGCCCGTACGGGCTGGCCTACCCGCCGCAGCTCCGCACGGGTCACCGCACGATCGAGCGGTTGGCGACGCTGCTGTCCAGCCCGATCGGCATCGACGCGTGCCTGGCGAGCCTGGACCGCACGGCCCGCGACCTCGTGACGCTCGCGGTGTGGCACGGCGGGGCGCTGTCACGCGAGCAGGCGCTGGCCGAGGTGGCCGCCTGCGGGGTCGATCCCGACGCGATCGCCCCGCGCCTGGACGATGCCGCCGCGGCCCTGGCGGCCGCGCTGCTCACCGAGCCGGCGGCCGGGTGGGTCGTCCTGCGCCCCGGCGTGGCAGGCGTGGCGGACCTGCCCGGCGTGCTCGCACGGCCCAGCCTCGAGCAGGCGCCGTCCAGTGCGCTGCAACAGGCCCTGCGCAACCACGGTGTCCGCCGTCCGCCGAGTCGCAAGCAGGAGCGGGTCGACGCCCTGGAGGCGCTGCTGCGCGACGGCGACGCCGTGCGCGCGGCCGTTCAGGGCCTGAGCGACGACGCCCGCCGCCTCGTGCACCGCCTGGTGCGCGACGGTCCCCAGACGCTGCGCGACCTCGGCGTGGTCGCCTACGAGCCGTGGGACCGCACGGCCACCCCGCTGCGCGAGCTCGAGGCACTCTGCCTGGTCGGCGTCGACTACGCGGATCAGGAGTGCTGGGCGTGGCTCGACGTGGTCGTCGCGCTGGGCGGCGGTGTGGTGCCCGACTGGCCGCCCCCACCGGACGTCGAGACCGCTGCGGTGCGCGATCCCGGCGGGCTGCCCGAGGTGATCGGCCGGCTGGCGGCGCTGGTCGCCCTGTGGCGCGCGCAGCCGGCTCCCGCGCTGGCCGGCGGTGGGATCGGGGTCCGCCCCGTGCGGGCTGCGGCCAAGCAGCTCGGCGTGCCGGCCGGCCACGTCGGTCTGCTCACCAACCTCGCGGTCGACCTCGGTCTGCTCGGTCAGGTGCCGGCCGGGCCGACCGGGCACGGGCGCGGGCGCGCCGCGAGCGAGCGGCTCGCCTGGGCGCCGACGGCGCGGGCGGAGGACTTCGAGGCGCTACCCGCCGAGCGGCGCTGGGCGCTGCTCGTGCAGGCGTGGCACGACGCCGAGGATCTCGACGAGACCGAGGGGCTGCCCGAGCGGCTCGAGTCGTCCGCCTGGTACGGCGCGACCGTGGCCCGCGGCGCGTTGCTGGACCTGCTCGCCGAGCTGCCACCCGGCGCCGGCCTGCACGCCGACGACCTTGCGGCCGCGGCCGCGCACCGCTACCCCGCGCTGCTGTCCGCTCCGGTGGCCGCCAACCTCACCGAAGCGGCCCGGGCGCTCGGCCTCGTGCCGCCCGACGGTCCGGTCGGGCTGACCGGCCTTGGCCGGGCGTTGCTGGACGGGCCGGAGGCGCTGGCGGCGGCGCTGCCGTCACCGGCGACGAGCTTCGTCGTGCAGGCCGACCTGTCGGTCGTCGCCCCGCCGGACCTGGCGCCCGACCTGGGCGGGCGTCTGGAGCGCTACGCCGAGCTGGAGTCCGCCGCTGGGGCGCGGCTGTACCGCCTGAGCGAGACCCGTCTGGCCGCCGCCCTCGACGCCGGCGAGCGCGACGAGGACATCCTCGGCTTCCTCGACGCGCACTCCACCGCACCCCTGGCCCAGAACGTGGTCTACCTGGTGCGCGACGTCGCCCGCCGCCACGGCCGGGTGCGGGCCGGCGCCTGCTCCTCCTACGTGCGCAGCGACGACCCCGCGCTGCTGTCGCGCGCGGTCGCCGTCAAGGGCGCCGAGCTGCGCGCGCTCGCTCCGACGGTGGCGGTCTCGGGGCTGCCGCGGGACACGGTCGTGGCGGCGCTGCGCGCCAAGGGACTGATGCCCGTCGCCGAGGACGCCGACGGCCTCGCGCTGCGTCCCACGGTGACCGCCCCCGCCGACGGCGCCGACCTGCCCGAGCTGCGCGAGCGGCTGGCGGGCTGCGCCGCGCACGCTCAGTTGCTTGCGGCCGAGCTGCTCGCCACGCCCCCGCCCCGGACGGGTCGCGACGGGCTCGGCCCCGCGGCCACCGCTGCCTCGTTGCTCGATCCGTGGGACGACGTGGACCTTGAGGACGAGGAGTGGGTGGAACTCGACGTCGAGTGGCTCGCGCGGGGTCGCGAGGCTCTGCAGTCGCTGCTGGCCGAGGTCCAGCAGCGGGGAGGCCGGCGCTGATGGTGGAGTATGACAACCCGCTGATCGTGCAGTCCGACGCGACCGTGCTGCTCGAGGTCGCAAGCCCCAAGGCTGGCGACGCGCGCGCGGCGCTGGCGCGCTTCGCCGAGCTGGAGAAGTCCCCCGAGCACGTCCACACGTATCGCATCACGCCGCTGTCGCTGTGGAACGCCGCCTCGGCGGGCGTGGACGACCGCGACGTCGCCGCGACACTCACCGACTACGCCAAGTACCCCGTGCCCGACTCGGTGCTCGTCGACGTCCGCGACCAGATGAGCCGCTACGGGCGCCTGCGGGTCGTCCGTGACTTCGACACCGGGGGGCTCGCGCTGACCAGCGCCGAGCCGGCGCTGCTGGCCGAGGTCGCCCACGACCGCGCGGTCGCGGGGCTGCTCGGCGACCGCCTCGACGGCAACCGCTACGCCGTGCGCCTCGGCGACCGGGGCCCGCTCAAGCAGGCGCTGCTGCGGCTGGGCTGGCCCGCCGCCGACGAGGCCGGCTACGACGACGGGGCGAGCCTCGACGTCGGCCTGCGCGCGTCGCTGCGCACCTACCAGGCCGACGCGCTCGCGAGCTGGTGGGCGGACGGCTCCGCCGCCGGCGGCAACGGCGTGCTCGTCCTGCCGTGCGGGGCGGGCAAGACGGTGATCGGGCTGGCGGCCATGGCCCAGTCGGGAGCCTCGACGCTGATCGTGGCGACGTCGATCGTCGCCGCGCGCCAGTGGATCGCCGAGCTGCGCGACAAGACCGACCTGGACGCCGAGGCGATCGGCGAGTACTCCGGGGAGCGCAAGCAGATCCGGCCCGTGACCGTGGCGACCTACCAGGTGCTGACCTGGCGGAACCCCCGCGCCGGCGATGACGCCGAGGTGGGGACGGCGCACCCCCACCTCGGGCTTTTCAACGCCCAGCGCTGGGGGCTGGTCGTCTACGACGAGGTGCACCTGCTGCCCGCGCCGGTTTTCCGCGCCACCGCGCAGATCCAGGCGGTGCGTCGCCTCGGCCTGACCGCCACGCTCGTGCGCGAGGACGGCAAGGAGCCCGACGTGTTCGCGCTGATCGGCCCGAAGCGCTACGACGCGCCGTGGCGCGACCTCGAGTCCCAGGGGTGGATCGCCCCCGCCCGCTGCACGGAGGTGCGGGTCGACCTCGCCGAGGACGCGCGCATGCGCTACGCGACCGCGCCGGCCCAGCAGCGCTACCGCATCGCCGCGACCGCCGGCGCAAAGCTGCCGGTCCTCGACGCGCTGGTCGCCCGCCACCCCGACGACCGGGTGCTCGTCATCGGCACCTACCTCGACCAGCTCAAGGCCGTGGCCGAGCGGCTCGGCGCGCCGCTCGTCACCGGCCAGACCGGCCAGGGCGTCCGCGAGCAGCGCTTCGCCGCGTTCCGGGACGGCTCCCTGCCGCTGCTGGTCGTCAGCAAGGTCGCGAACTTCTCGATCGACCTGCCGGAGGCCAACGTGGCGATCCAGCTGTCCGGCCAGTTCGGCTCCCGCCAGGAGGAGGCTCAGCGGCTCGGGCGGATCCTGCGGCCCAAGGCCGACGGCGGACAGGCGAGCTTCTACACCGTGGTGGCCCGCGAGACCATCGACCAGGCCTTCGCCGCCAACCGCCAGCGCTTCCTCACCGAGCAGGGCTACGCCTACACGATCCTCGACGCCGAGGAGGTCCTCGCCGGCGCGTGATCGGGCTCCCGCCGAAGGAATGAGCGGCCGTCCTCGTTCGAAGGTCGAGCACCGCGACGCACACCGGCTCGAGTCATGAGGCTCCGAGGTCGCGGGGGAGTCCCGCCGATCTGGTCATGCTAGGCTGGTCATCATGGTCAGCGTGCACAACGTCGCCGAGGCCAAGGCGCAGCTGTCTCGCCTGCTCGATGCCGCGCTCGCGGGGGAGGAGGTCATCCTCGCCCGCGCGGGCAGGCCCCTCGTGCGGCTCGTGCCGCTCCAGCCGCCACCGAGTCGGGAGATCGGCTTCCTGCCGTTGACGATGCCCGACGACCGGTTCGACCCACTGGAGGGCGATGATCTCGAGCGGTGGTCGTGACCACCCTCGTGCTCGACACCCACGCCTATGTCTGGGCCGTCACCGCGCCGGATCGGCTGTCGGCGCCAGCGCGTGAGGCGGTCACGGATCCCGCCAACGAGCTTCTGGTGTCGGCTGCCACCGTCTGGGAGATGGCGATCAAGCACCAAGCGGGGCGGTGGCCAGAAGCAGAGGTCCTGTTGCGGCAGCACGACGCCCTCACGCTCCGCCTGGGGGCCGAGGAGCGTCCGATCACCGCGGCGGACGCCGTACGCGCCGGTGGGCTCTCCTGGGCGCACCGCGATCCCTTCGACCGCATGCTGGCCGCACAGGCTCTCCTGTCGCAGGCGACGCTGGTGACCAAGGACCCCGGCTTCGCCGCGCTCGGCGGCCTGCCGATCCTGTGGTGACGCCGACCGCGAGCCGCTGACCCACCCACGCGTTCCCGTAAGCGCCCCGACGGTTTTCCGAACTGTCCCAGCGCCGTCGTACGGTCGTGGCGATGACGAGGGACGCGAGGGCGACAGAGCTGCTGACCGCGGTTGCGGGGCCGACTGCGTCGTTTCGGGCCGGGCAGCTGGAGAGCATCCTCGCCCTCGTGGAGCATCGCGCGCGCCTGCTGCTCGTGCAGCGGACGGGCTGGGGCAAGAGCGCGGTGTACTTCATCGCAACCCGTCTACTGCGCGAGGGGGGAGCCGGTCCGACGCTCCTGATCTCGCCGCTGCTGGCGCTGATGCGCAACCAGATCTTGATGGCCGAGCGCGCGGGCGTGCACGCGTCAACGATCAACAGCGCCAACCGCGACGGGTGGGTGCCCGTCCTCGGCACCACAGCGACGGCCAACGACCGGGTGATCGCCGACATCGGCGAGCAACTCGACCTGCGCCTCGCGGTGCACCGGGGGCCCCTCGCCAGGGAGTCCTTGCGGCTGTTCGTCGCGCCCATAGCGGACCAGGCCCAACGCCTGGCCTGGCTTGCCACCTACCTACCCGGCCTGCCCGGCAGCGGCATCGTGTACTGCCTGACGGTCGCGGTCACGCGGCGGCTGGCCGCCTGGCTGCGCGGCCGAGGGATCGACGCCGCGGCCTACTACGGCGCCCTGGATGCCGACGCACGGGAAGACGTCGAGCGGCGACTGCTGGACAACGACGTCAAGGTCGTCGTGGCCACCTCCGCGCTCGGGATGGGGTTCGACAAGCCCGATTGGGGTTCGTCGTCCACTTCCAGGCTCCCGGATCGATCGTCGCCTACTACCAGCAGGTCGGCCGCGCGGGCCGAGCAGTGGACAAGGCCTTTGGGATCCTGCTCGCCGGCACCGAGGACGCCGACATCCAAGACCACTTCATCGAAGTCGCCTTCCCACCGCGCGACCAGGCAGAGGCTGTGGTCGAGCTGCTGGCAGCCGCGGCGGCCCCGGTGCGCATGTCTGAGATCCAGTCGCGGGTCAACGTCCGGCGCAGCCGCCTGGAAGCCATGCTGAAGATCCTCGAGGTAGAGGGCGCGGTCGAGCGCACCGCTGCGGGTTGGCTGCGCACCCTGGGCTCCTGGGAGTACGACGCCGAACGCGTGGAACGGGTCACAGCCCAGCGGCGTGCGGAGCAGCGCGCCGTCGCCGAGTACGTGACCACCGGCCGGTGCTTGATGCAGTTCCTGGGCGAGCAGCTCGACGATCCCCACGCCGCCCCGTGCGGCCGTTGCAGCCGCTGTACCGGCCAGGCGCTGCCCGCTGCGGTCGCGAACGAGGTGGTGGCCGCCGCCGTCGAGCATCTGCGGTGGCAGACGCTGGACATCGCACCGCGGCAGCAGTGGCCGACGGGGCTTGCCGGCGTCTCCGGGCGGATCCCCGTCGGGTCACGGGCGGAGCCGGGTCGGGCGCTGTCGATCTTCGGCGATGCGGGGTGGGGAAGGCTCGTGCGTGCCGGCAAGTTGCACCACGGCCGTTTCGACGACGCCCTTGTCGGGGCGGTCGAAGAGCTGCGGCGCCGATGGCGTCCCCGGCCGGAACCGGCATGGGTGACCTGCGTTCCGTCGCTGCGGCGCCCCGACCTCGTGCCGGACTTCGCCGAGCGCGTCGCCGACCGCCTCGGGTTGCCCTTTCGGCCGATCGTGGCAAAGGTGCGTGAAGGGCGCCCCCAGAAGGACATGGAGAACAGCCAGCAGCAGGCCGCCAACGTCATCGGCGCGTTCGCGCTGACGGGTCCGCCGCCGACGACGCCCGTGCTGCTCGTGGACGACATCGTCGACTCCCGCTGGACGCTCACCGTCGTCGCCGTGCTGCTCCGCGAGGCCGCCAGCGGGCGCGTGCACCCTCTGGCGCTCTCAACCGCGACACCGCGTTGAGCGTGCCCCGATGTGAGAGACTGGACGACGACATGCCAACCCGTTCCGACAGTGCGCTCGCGTCGCTGCTGCTCACGAACCGCCTCGTCGACACGGGCGCCGAACCGCTCACCTCGCGCGACTACTGGCAGCTGCTCGATCAGGTCGATGATCCGGCGGTGCTGCTCGGATGCAGCGTCGAGGCCCTCGTCGGCCAGTTCGGGTTGTCGCGCGTCATCGCCGAGCGGGCCGCTGCACTCCTCGACGCCGGTACGGCCCTGGCCATCGAGCTCGATCGGTTCGAGCAGCAGGGGCTGCACGCTGTCACCCCGTTCGACGCGGCCTACCCCGGGCGCCTGTCTCGCCGGCTCGGCACGACCGCCCCGCCGGTCCTCTACACGGCCGGGTCGCTGGCGCTGCTCGAGCATCCTGGTATCGCGGTGGTCGGCTCCCGCACCATCGCCGATGCGGGCGCGGTGGTCGCAACGCGGGTCGCGCAAGCGGCCGCCGACCGCGGCGACACCGTGATCTCGGGTGGGGCGAAGGGCGTGGACCGGCTCGCGATGGACGCGGCGTCGCAGGCCGGTGGGACAGTCGTGGGCGTCCTGGCCGACGCGCTCGACCGGCGGCTACGCAAGCCCGACGTGCGGCGAGCGATCAGGCGCAACGAACTATGCCTGGTCACCCCCTACAGGCCCACCGCGGGGTTCTCGGTAGCCAGCGCAATGGCCCGCAACAAGATCATCTACGCGCTCGCGCGGGTCACGCTCGTCGTCGCAGCCGACGCCGGCCGCGGAGGGACATGGGAGGGTGCCGTCGAGGCCCTGCGCCGGGGCTTCGGTCCGGTTGCGGTCTGGAGCGGCGAGGGCGCCGGGGACGGCAACGAGGCGCTCGTGAGCCGCGGCGCCCACGCGGTGCACGACCTGGAGCGGCTGTTCGACGAGCCACCCGAGATCCCGGTCGACCCGTCGAGCAGCTGCGTCTGGGCGTATAGGCGGCCCCGCTCTGCGTCGCTCGTGCGCCGTGAGGGACAAAGGGTGGCTGAGCAGGTCAGGTCGCTTCGGGTTCGTCGGGTACATGCACCTGGCAGGGCGGCTCGGCCCGGGCCAGGCGGTGATCGGTCGTGACGAGGGGACATTTACGCTCGGCGGCCAGCGCGACGTAGAGACCATCCAGGAAGTGGACGCGCTCCTGCAGTTCCAGCGCTCGAGTCATGTGAGCGCCCGTGGGAGGGACCAGCTCCTGCTCCAGGTCGTCGACCTCGAGTAGCGCCGCCTGGGCCACCTGATCGTCGATTTCGTCGGCACGCCGCAATCGGGCGATGGCGGAGAGCACCTCGGCGGGTTGATGCGCGGGGGCGCAGACCACCTGGCCGCGCAGCTGCTCGAGAACCCAGTGCTTGGCCGACTGATCGAGCACGACGTCCACCATGGCCGCGGCATCGAGGACGATCATGCGCCGAACTCGTCACGAGCCGCGTGCACGGCGGCCGCCGTATCGATGGAGCGGCGCAGTCGTGGCGCTCGGGAACCGACCTGCTCGACCCAGCGGTCAGTAACGCGTGCCCGCAGGGCCTCCTCGATCGCATGCTGCGTCAACGCGGAGATCGGCAACTGCTCGTCCCGCGCCGCACGATAGAGGACCTCGGGCAGGTAGACGCTGATCTTGGGTATACCCCCGGTATGCCCCCATGGGGAGGCGCGGCGAGGACCAGCCACAACGGACGTGCAGGGTGGCCGTAGTCGTCGCAGTTCATCCATGCTTGCTGGGCGCGCCCGACGCGCTGTCAGCGGTCCCGAGCAACTGTTCGGTGAGCGTGTCCCTGAACCACGTCTCGAATGCGGCAGGGCTCCAACCTCGTTCGCCGGTGAGCAAAAGCCAGACGTCCGGGTGGTTCAGCGTCCACAGGATGTCTGTGGCCGTGGAGACGTCGAGGTTCGAGCGGAGGCCCTTGTGCTGCGCGATCGCACTCACGATCTCCCTTTGGTTCGCGTAGAAGTCCGTCTGGATGAGCTCCCACAGGGCTGCACCGTCAGCGTCGACCACCGCAGCCGAGCGAATGGCTCGAAGCATCGGCCCGATCCGCTGTTTCATGGCGCAGGCGCCGGCTGCTAAGAGTGTGATCTGACGCCGGGGGTCAGGCTCCTCCACGATCGCCCGGTACCACTCCCGCTGGGCGACGGGCGCGTCGCTGGTGTCGCCCTTGAGGGCGCGGTCCCACACTGTGCGGAGCAGTGTCGCCTTGGTCGCGAACGCGAGGTACACGGTCTTCGCCGAGACGGCTGCCTCCTGGGCGATGGCCTCGATGGTCGTGGCGACGTAGCCGTCACGCTCAAAGAGCGCCTGGGCTGCGTCCAGGATCGCCAACCGCGTGGCGAGCGCTTGCTGCTCGCGGCGCGGTGATCGGTACGACCGCTTCGGAAAGTCACCATCGCCCACTTGACTACCCGCTCACAGAAATGAATACTCTCGGCATAACCCGATTCGACTGAGGAGCGCGCGATGATAGCAGCCGACATTGACGAGCGGCGCAAGCACGTCCACGGCATGTGGGCCGCAGTGGCCCCTCGCTGGGCGGACTACGCCGACGAGATCGACGAACGCGGGGCGGCGATGACCGAGCGGCTCCTAGACCTGCTCGGCCTCTTGCCGGGGCAACGAGTGCTCGAGCTCGCCTGTGGGCCCGGCGGCGCCGGTCTCGCCGCAGCGGCGGCCGTGGGCGACCGAGGGCAGGTCCTGATCTCCGACGTCGCCGCCGAGATGGTGGCGACCGCTATGGCACGAGCCAAGGCACGGGGGTTGAGCAACGTCGTCGCCGCCACGCTCGACCTCGAGGACATCGACCAGCCCGAGTCCACGTTCGACAGCGTGGTGTGCCGTGAGGGGCTGATGTTCGCCGTCGATCCAGCCCGCGCGCTGGGTGAGATCCATCGCGTCCTTCGTGCCGGCGGCCGCCTCGCCTTCTCGGTGTGGGGGCCACCTGACGCCAACCCGTGGCTCGGCGTGGTCGTCGACGCCGTTGCCGCCGTGACCGGCAAGGAGATCCCACCGCCGGGCATGCCGGGCCCGTTCGCTCTTGCCGACCGCTCGGTCCTGCTTCCGCTTGTCGAAAGAGCGGGATTCGAATCCGTGACGTTGGAGGGACTCGAGGTGCCGCTCCGGTCGCCGTCGTTCGATGCATGGTGGCGTCGCACGGCCGTCGTCGCCGGGCCTGTGGCCACGATCATCGCGCGTCTCGACGCTAGTACACGCACCGCGCTGGAAGACCACCTGCGCGCTGCGGTTGCCGAGTACGCGACGGATCGCGGCGTCGAGCTGCCGGGGCTAGCCCTGATCGGGTACGGCCGGCGCCCTGAAGCCTGAGGCCCGAGGCCTACCACTGATGCGGCATTTGGTTACGGGGCGTCGTGTCGGGAGCGGTGGGCTGTTTGCCGGATGCTGGGTCGCAACCTTCGGGGAGCCGCCGCTTCCGTAGGCGAGTCGGCGCCCGGTAAGCCACCGGAGGGAGGGACGTCGAACTCAACGGGCGGTGCAGCCCCGATCAGTGACGACGGGGGGGCTGCCAAGGCCTCGGAACGCGCGGTGAACCTCGACGAGGCGTCGGCGAAGAAGATCGCCCGCTGCGGCAGTCAGAAGTCACCGAGCCGGATCTGGCGTGGCAGCGGCGCCTGCGGCCCGAGATCCTCGCCGCGGAGGGTCGCGGTGGTTCCCGGAACGGCCCACACACGCCGGGGGGCGGCCCAGTAGCGCTGGCCGTTGGGCATCGTGCCCCGTCAGGAGCACCTTGCCGATCGACAGGAACGGCCCGGCCGTCGCGCTCATGGCGCGGAGCACCAGGCCCGAGCGCCACGCAGCGTCAGGCAGGTGGGCGCCGCCGGCGCTCATGACCCTGGTCGCGCCGGTGGCGCCCAGCTCCATGCTCCAGTCCAGCATGTCGTCCACCAGCACGGACAGAGACCGGTCACCGGTCCAGGTGATCGTGATCCGAGCGGTGTTGGCCTCTGCCAGTGCGGCGCCTAAGAACCGCTCGCCCTCTCCTTCGGGGAGCACGGGCGTCCGCCGCCGGCTTCCGTGTTCCTCGATCATGCAGAAGGAACTGGCCCGAGGCATGGGGCGTTTGCCTCGTCTGCCGGACGCAGCAGCCCCGGGCAGGCTGCCAGTGCTAGCAGCACCCGTGTGTACAGTTGACCGATGGCTGGCGGTTCCGCAGGAGAGCGCGTCCGGCTGGCGGAGCTGTTGGCTGCCCTGTCCCTGGGCACGGACCTGGGCATGGGCCTGCCGATGGACCATGTGCTTCGACAGTGCCTGATCGCGCTGCGCCTGTCCGAGCGGTGGGCCTCGACGAGTCCGACCGCGAGGTCGTCTACTACGCCGCGCTGCTCGCCTGGGTGGGCTGCCACGTCGATGCCTACGAGCAGGCCAAGTGGTTCGGCGACGACCAGGCGTTGAAGGCGGACTTCCGCCAGGTCGACCTGGCCGGAGCGGGAAGCCAGGCGTCGCTCATGCTGAACCATCTGGGAGCCGGCCGGCCTCTGCGCGAGCGGGCTCAGCTGGGGATCGCCTTCCTGGGGGGCCGACGGCACGCGGCCGAAGCCATCCTGGACAACCACCGGTTGGCCGCAGATGGCCTGGCGGAACGACTCGTGCTCGGCCGACGGGTTCGTCACAGCGTCGAGCAGACCTTCGAGCGGTGGGACGGCAAAGGTGTGCCGAAGGGGGCGAAGGGCGAGGAGATCCTGATGACCTCGCGGCTGGTCAACCTGGCTGATGTCGTCGAGGTCTTCCACCGGGCGGGGGGCACGGACGCGGCGATCTCCGTCGCACGGCAGCGCAGCGGGACCCAGTTCGACCCGGGCCTCGTCGAAATCTTCTGCGCCGAGGCCCCGGCTCTCTTCCACGACCTCGACACCGCGACAAGTTGGGACTCGGTGGTCGCAGCGGCGCCTGCTCTCAGCGTTTCGCTCTCCGAGGACGAACTCGAAGCCGCCCTCGAGGCGATCGCCGACTTCGTCGACGTGGAGTCGCCCTACACGATCGGCCATTCGCGGGGGGTGGCGGATCTCGCCGGGGCCGCAGCCCTCGACCCGGGGCTCCCCCGACCGACGCGAAGACGATCCGCCGAGCAGGGCTGGACCACGACCTGGGCCGCCTCGGCGTCTCCAACGCGGTCTGGGACAAGCCCGCCACCCTGACCCCGCCGAGTTCAAGCGCGTCCGTCTCCATCCCTACCTGACCGAACGCATGCTTGCGTGGTCGCCGGCGCTCACCGCGCGGGGGGCCATCGCGGTCCAGCATCACGAGCGACTGGACGGCTCCGGCTACCCCCGTGGGGTCTCCGGTGCTGCGCTCACACCCGGGGGGCGGGTTCTCGCGGCTGCGGACACCTACCATGCGCGCATCGAGCCCCGGCCGCACCGCCCGGCGGGCGCGCCGGCGGACGCGGCCTCGCACCTGCGCGCGGAGGTGCAGGCGGGACGCCTCGATGGCGGAGCGGCGGACGCCGTGCTGCGCGCTGCCGGCCATGAGGCGAGCCGCCGACGGAGCTGGCCGGCCGGGCTCACCCCTCGTGAGGTCGAGGTGCTGCGACTCCTGACACTGGGGTTGTCGAACAAGCAGATCGCCAGCCACCTGGTCATCTCACCGAAGACCGCACGTAACCACGTCGAGCGCATCTACACCAAGATCGGGGTCTCCAACCGCGCCCTGGCGAGCCTGTTCGCGGCCAGGCACGGCCTGATGATGGACTCCCCGGCGCCTGCGGATGCGTGATCAGCCGGGGCGGGCGGCGGCCTTCGCGGTGCCCCCGTGATGTCACACCCCACGAGTACGTTGCAATTCGACGAAGGGGGAGGGCATGGACGTTTCACTCAGGCTCGAACACGGGCTGCTGGCAGTGGAGGACGCTCACGAGGTGCACGCCATGGTGGCGGTCACCGCACCCGCGGCGCCCGTTGACCGCGACCGGCCGCCGCTGCGCGTCGCGCTCGTGCTGGACCGGTCGGGCTCGATGGCCGGCGGGCCGCTGGAGGTGGTCAAGCGCTGCGCGGCGTTCCTCGTCGAGCGCCTCCAGCCCCACGACGAGCTCGCCCTCGTGGCCTACGACGACGAGGTCGACCTGCTCGCTGCCCTCGCGCCGGTGCAGGCCAGCGTGCTGGGCGAGGCGATCAGCGCCATCCACCCCGGCGGGATGACGAACCTGTCCGGCGGCTGGCTCAAGGGCGTGGAGGAGCTGGGTCGCCGCAACGACGGCCTGCGCCGGGTGCTGCTGCTCACCGACGGGCTGGCCAACCAGGGCCTGACCGAACCTGACACGCTCGTCGCACTCGCCCAACGCCAAAGCGCCCAGGGCGTGGCGACCACCACGCTGGGCTTCGGCGACGGGTTCAACGAGGAGCTGCTGACGGCGATGGCCGACGCCGGGCGTGGCACGGCGCACTTCATCGCCTCGCCCGAGGACGCGCCGGCCGCGTTCGCCGCCGAGTTCAGCGACCTGGTGTCGCTGGTGGCCCAGAACGTCAGCGTCGAGATCCGCCCCACCGACCAGGTAGAGGTCGTGGCCGTGCTCAACGACCATCCGTCCACACCGGTGGCCGGCGGAGTGCAGGTGCTCGCCGGCGACGCCTACGCCGGCCAGCAGCTGCGGGTGGTGTTCAAGCTGGCGTTGCCCAGCCTCGCCGCCCTCGGTCCCGCCAAGGTCGCCGACGTCGTGCTGCGTTTCGTCAGCGTCGGTGACGAGGTCGCCGCCCACGAGGTCACCTACCCGCTGTTCGTCAACCTCGTGTCCGCCGACGAGGCCGCCACCGCCGTGCCCGACGCCGAGGTTGTCGAGGAGGTCAGCGTCCTGCTCGCCGCCCGCGCCGTCGAGGACGCGCGCCACCGCGCCGAGCAGGGCGACCTCGACGGAGCCCGCGACGTGCTGCACGACGCCGCCGAGGCATTGCGGGGATCCGCGGCCGGCTCCGCGCGCGCCGACGAGCTGCTGGCCAGCGCCGAGGAGCTCACCGCCGTGCACACCCACCTGGCGTCGGGGGCGTTCTCGCCGATGAGCAGCAAGGCCCTGCACTACAACAGCCGCACCATGCGCCGCAAGCGCGGCGGCGGCCCGCGACCATGACCGTCACGCCCCCGGCCAGACAGGTTGGCGGCGCTGCGCGCAGCAGAAAGGATGGCAAGCGATGAGCATCAACAAGACCCGCGGGCTGCTGTACCGCCTGGCGCGCATCCTCGGTGACGTCAACGCCGTGCAGAAGGGCAAGGTCGGCCGTCGAGTCACCCGCCGGGTCGCTGGCCGCCAGACCGGACGGGCGCTGCGCAAGCTGTTCAAGTAGGCCGCGGCTGGTTCCCGTCGAGCTGTCACCCTCGGGCGGTTGCCGGCCCCGGCAAGCCCGCGACCGGTGTCCGGCGTCAATCGGAAAGGCAGGTCTATGGAAGAGGTCCCCCTCGTCCAGCCGTCGCAGCGGTTCGTGGACGCCGTCGGGTTCGCCGCCGAGATCCACCGAAGCCAGTCCCGCAAGGGCAGCCGGATCCCATACGTGTC
This sequence comes from Egibacteraceae bacterium, assembly GCA_035540635.1. Lineage (NCBI taxonomy): Bacteria > Bacillati > Actinomycetota > Nitriliruptoria > Egibacterales > Egibacteraceae > Egibacteraceae bacterium. Next base: position 24,504 of record DATLGH010000018.1, read on the forward strand.
GTACCTGCTCGCCGTCGCGAGCCTCGTGCTGGAGGACGGCGGGGACGAGAACGAGGCCATCGCCGGCCTGCTGCACGACACCCTGGAGGACAGCGGCCAGCCGATGCCCGCGATGATCGGGCGGATCCGCTCGGCGTTTGGTGACCGGGTCGGTGACCTCGTCGAGGCGTGCACCGACGTGGACGTCGACCGGCCCGCGGAGCGCTCGTCGGCAGACTGGCGCGCGCGCAAGCAGCACACCATCGACGCGCTCGCCAAGGCCGACCGGGCCGCCGCGCGGGTCATGCTCGCCGACAAGCTGCACAACCTGCGGTCGCTGCCCACCGACCTGGAGTTGGACGGGCAGTCGGTGTGGCAGCGGTTCAACGCCGGGCGCGACGATCAGCTGTGGTACTACGCCGGGCTGGCGGAGGCCGCCCGGGAGCGCCACCCCGGCGGCCGCCTCGCCCACGAGCTGGTCCGCAGCCGTCGAGAGCCTCCGGCAAGCCGCAGATCGGTGAACCCTGCGCAGGTGGCCGCATTGAAGCCCCAGCCGCAGGACTCCGTCCCGCTGGTCTGGAGGCTTGGGCTGTACGAGAAGCCGGCCGCGGTCGTGAGCGGCTTCGACACGCCGGTGGAGTACGGCGTCGTCGAGCACGAGTTCGCCTATGCGCGCCCCGACGACTACCGCACCGTGTGTGGTCGCTTCGGGCACACGGCGATCCAGGAAGGCCTGGAGTACACGGCGTCGGCCTGGGCACGGCGCGTGAGCCTCCACGCGGGCGGCTGCTGATGCGAGGGCGCATCCACCGCGGGAGCAAGGAGATCGGCGGCAGCTGTGTGGAGCTGGAGGCGTCCGACGGCGGCCGGGTGGTGCTGGACCTCGGGCGGCCCCTGGCCGCGGGCTGGGACGACGACGTCGCGCTGCCCGCTGTGGCGGGCCTGACCGAGCCCGACGGGTCGTTGTTGGGGGTGCTGATCTCCCATGCGCACCTGGACCACTACGGGCTGGTGGCCGGCATCTCGACAGAGGTCCCGGTGTACATCGGCGCGGAAGCCGAGGCGCTGCTTCATGCGGCGGCGTTCTTCTCGCCGGTGTCCGCCTCGGTGCACGCTGCCGGCCATCTGCGCCACCGCGAGCCGTTCACGCTCGGGCCGTTCACGGTCACGCCCTACCTCGCTGACCACTCGGCGTTCGACGCCTACTCGCTGCTGGTGGAGGCAGACGGGGCGCGCGTGTTCTACACCGGTGACCTGCGCGCGCACGGGCGCAAGGCGGCGATGTTCGAGCGGCTGCTGGCCGACCCGCCCGCCGGCGTCGACGTGCTGGTCATGGAGGGCACGCACGTGCGCGCGGACGCCGTCAACGACGAGGCGACCTTCGCCACCGAGGCCGACCTCGAGGAGCGCTTCGTCGAGCTCAGCCGCGACACCCAGGGCGCGGTCGTCGTGTTGGGGTCCGCGCAGAACCTCGACCGGCTTGTCACCGTGTACCGGGCGGCCAAGCGCACCGGGCGTTCCTGCGTCGTGGACCTGTACGGCGCGACGGTCGCCGCCGCGACCCGCGCGACGATCCCCCAGCCCGGCCACGAGGTGCTGCGCGTGTACGTGCCCAACCGCCAGCGCATCAGGGTGAAGGAGGCCGGCGAGTTCTCCCGCGTCGCTGACATCAAGGCGCAGCGGGTCTTCCCCGAGGAGCTCGCCGCCGACCCGGGCCGGTGGCTGTTCCATGTGCCCTCCTCCACCGTGGGGGAGCTGATCCGCGCGGGGGTCCTCGACGGGCGCGGCGTCGTGGTGTGGTCGCTGTGGCACGGCTACCTGGTCGAGCCCTCGGGGGTGCGGCTGCGCGGGCTGCTCGACGAGCACGGCGTTGAGCTGGTCCATCTGCACACCTCGGGGCACGCCTCGGTGCCCGACCTCAAGCGTCTGGTGGACGCGCTTCACCCGGCGCGGGTGGTGCCGATGCACTCGGAGGCGGGTGGGCGCTTCGGCGAGCTGTTCCCGCGGGTCGAGCTGCGCGACGACGGGGAGTGGTGGGACGTATGAGCAGCAGCTCTGGGCGGATCGACCGGGTCGCCGGGACGTTGCTGGGCGTGGCCGCCGGCGACGCCCTCGGCGGACAGCCTCGCCGAGTACTACCGGCGGAGCGCCGGCCAGCCACCGCTGGCTGTGGCCCTGCGCGACGACCCGGGCGTGATGGTCGGCAACGTCGCGGGTCTTCCCGCAGCCGGGATCGACGCGGTCGTGTCGCTGTGCCGGGTCGGCCGCACCTTCGCTCCGCCTGACGTCGAACACCACGAGTTGCACCTCATCGACACCCCGGGCGCCAACACCCACCTGCGCCACGTCGTGGCCGACACCGCAGCGGGCGTCCTCGCCATACGCGACGAGGGGAAGCGGGTGTACCTGCACTGCGCCGCCGGGCAGAGCCGCACCCCCGCCGTCGCCGCGGCCTACCTGCACCTGCGCCTGGGGATCTCCGGCGAGGAGGCGCTGCGCCGCGTCGGCGCCGCGCTGCGCCACTACCAGCACAACCACGAGCTCATCGACGTGGTGCGGTCGCTGCCCGAGCGGCCCGACTCCGGGAGCTGAGGGCCTGCTGCCCGTTTGCTCTGGGACGCGGGGCTGTCACACCCCTGGGAGACAATGGGGTTTGGGAGTATCGCCCGTCGGAGGAGGAGCAGTTGCTGCAGGAGCGGATCGATGAGGATGACGCCGAGAGCGAGGACGCGTTTACCTGGTTCGCCAGCGGCACCGACGTCCCGGCAGACGCCCCCACCGGGGTGGTCTTCGCCCTCGCCCGGGAGGCCGGGGACCTGGCGTGGGCCGGCGAGGCCGAGGCTGCCGAAGCGGCCTTCGACCGCGCCGCCGCGCTCGCGGTGTCGTCGGGTGAAGCAGCCCTTCTCCCCGAAGTGGCGGACGTCGTGGCCACGACCCTTGCGCCGCTCGACAGCGCACGGTCGCTCGCGCTGTTGCGCCGCTGGCAGGGACCGGTCGACGCTCTCGACCAGGCCGAACTGTCGGCGCTGCTGCTCGACGTGCGTGCACACGTCGCCGTGAGCGCCTCATTGCACGGCGTGGCGGCGATGCTGCTGGACGAAGCGCGTTCGGCGTGGACGGTGGCAGGGGAGGACCGCCGAGCCGCGGAGGTGACCGATCGCCTCGGTTGTGCGCTGCGGGCCCTGAGGCGTGGCGAGGAGGCGCTGGCCCGCCACGCCGAAGCGCGGGCGGTCTTCGAATCGCTCGAGGCGCCCGATGCCGCCGCCATCAGCGCGGAGCTGGCCGGTGACTGCTGCACCGAGCTCGGGCGGCACGACGACGCGTTGGGGCACTACGGCTACGCGTACACGCGCTACCGGCAGGTGGTCTCGCCGCGCGACACTGCACGGGCCCGCGACCGTATGGGCATGGCCCTCAATCACCTCGGCCGCCTCGCGGAGTCCGAGCAGGCCCACGCCGAGGCCATCGCGGCGTTCGCAAAGCTCGGGGAGCTCGAGCTCGAGGCCGAGGCGCGCAAGAACCTCGGGTGGACGCTCGCCGACCTCGGCCGCTTCAGCGAGGCGCGGGCCGCGCTGTCAGACGCCGTGGCGGTCCTCGACGCTGCCGGTTGGATCGGTGCGGCAGACGAGGCGCGCGAAGCGCTCGACCGCCTTCCCGTACTCCACCATCATCCGCAAGGCTCGGATAACGCTTCGCTGCGTGGAGTACAGTTGAGTGCTAGGACTTCTTATGGAAACTGAACCGCGTGCAGTCTTTGCCCTTCCGTGGTGGATGCTTGCCATCTAGTTGATGGTGGCCTCCCTGTTGTTCGTGCTCCTCCTGACAGTGCTGTTCTACGTCGTTGTGGCGATTATCGTAGTGCTCTGCGTGGTGTTCTGGGCGCGGTGGATCTATTACAAGGAGGAGCCGTACTTCTTTCCGTACTGGCTCCGCTACCGCTTCGTCCGCTACCTATACGCAGAAAACCCTCCGTGAGATGCCCAACGTCTACCGTTGGCCCTACGAGCGCGTCGAGTACGAGAGTCGTGTCAGCCTTCGCGCTGACGGCTCCAGGGTCTGTCGCGAGGGCCGTCCCATGCCCTCGGACGAGGAGCTCCAAGCCTTAGTCCGTGCCGCTCAGGCCACTGGGCGACCCGCCGGACCCACGCAGCTCCACGCTCGGCCGAGCCTGCTCAAGTGGTGTAGTTGGCCCCACCTCGGGAGAGGAGGCCGCGAGGCGTCCCCGAGCGCGGAGCTGGGGGGTTAAACAGCTTCGGGGAGCCGCCGCACCCGGCGGTTCGCGAAGTCTCTCGGTCACTCGAAGGTGCACGACTGGGGCTGCGTTAAAGTTGAAGCCGGTTGGCTCCTTCAACGGGCGTCTTTGTTGACTGCTTGACTGCAGTGCCTCACCACCAGCCCTATAGCTCCGACCCAGAGGCGAGTAGGGGGAGCATCACCTGCTAATGAGGGCGAACGGCTACCTTCCCTGATCTTCAATTGTGTAGCCGAGGAGTGAAGCCCCTTCTGCGATTCGCCGGAGCGGGTCGCCTGCGAGCATCTCGAGCGGTTGTGCTCCATCCCAGACCCATGTGCGAAGCGATTGTTGATCTACAATCACCTCTGCTTGGCCGTGGCGGGTGGCGCCCCAGACTCGCCCGATGGTGGGCAGTACGTCGCCGGTGCTGCGTCGGCGGTAACGGTGCAGCACAGAGCCGTACCGGTCAACCCACTCGGGGACGTGGTCGTCCTGCCAGCCGTTCCTCCAACTCCAGGAATCATCGGCCACGATGCTGAGGAAGGTCACCGCCATCTCCGCGAAGGATGGTCCGCTATGGCGCTCAGCCTCGGGCAGGCCGGCGATCGCGCCGACGATGGCGGCCGCCTGCTCTGGGTCGCCGCCGTTGGCGAGATGGTTCCATATGCCACGCCAGACCCATCGTTCACTGCCGCTTTGGGCCAGGACCCGTAGAGACCCGGGACGGTTCATCGAGACGAGCGGCTGGGTCCAGGGTGGATTGAGTCGAGCATCCTTCTGATGCTGCAGTTGAATCATGTCGTAGAAGCCGTAAAGCGGCCGGCTTTCCACGACCCTTCCGAAGGACATCGGCCACCGTCGGGAGAGCGCCGCTGCCAGCCGCCAGGTGAGGAGTTCCAACTCGGTGTCACGTGGCTCCGGCAGTGCCGAGTGGATGTCCCACTCCGGTGTCGCTCGATCGTCAAGGACATGGACTTCGACGTCCACCATGGCTGCCACGCGACGGAGCAGCTGCAGCTTCTGGGTGAAGTCCGGTGTCCAGCGGCGAGGTATGGGAATGCCGACAGCCGCTGCGACAGCCTGTCGCTCGAGGCGGGCGTGGTCGAACCATGGGTCAAGTGGCGGAGTGCTGCGGATGAAGTGGCGGTACAGGACGGCTTGGGCGAGCGCGCGGCGGTAGTAGCGTCCCTGGCCACCTCTGGCGACCTTGAGCTCGACCGCCAACGGTGTCGTGCCACGGCAGAGGAGGGCATCGAGGTAGCGCGCCTGGGCGTTGTGACCCCAAAGCGTGGGGAACTGGCTCCCCCTGGCCACCCGACCATCACCGAGGACGAGTCCCGCCTGCATAACGTCGGGTGCGATGAGGCCTTTAAGGAGGCGGGCCTCCATGGTGTGCTCGTCGACGACTGGCCGGCCGCCGCTGAAGCGGTGAGCGATGGGCGCGCCCGGTACATCAGCGGGCCTGAAACGACGGAGTAAGGCGCGGATGAGCTCGGCAGCTTCTGCGACGCTCAACGCCTCAGGGAGGGTCTGGTCGATAAGGGAAACGGTGACGCTCGGCTGTCCGAAGACCTTGGTGAAGGCTTGGCGCTGCGGGCCATCGCCAGACTTGCCAGGCTTTCCCACAGTCAGCGTCCCTGTCTGAGCGCCGATGACTCCGATCTCAAGGCCGTCGATGCGCAACGCCCAACGGTCAGGGACGGCGTCGCTGATCTCGGAGGGGAACAGGTGCAGCGACGGGTCACCGACCGCGGCCACGATTGCCGCAGCAAGGGCCGTGGGTTGTGCGGTCAGCCGTGGTAGCAGCAGTGTTTGCACCCACCGGCTGATGAGTGGGTCCTCCGGCATCCAGGTGGGGGCGGGTGCCATGTCGTCAGCCCAACCCTCATCATCGCCTCGCTGGTACCAGATGTGGGCGAAGACTCCGTGTCCGTGGACGGAGTCGCGCAAGCTCCGCATCGCCTGGTCGACTTCGGAGGGCTCCTTACCGGGCAAGGGACGATCGATCAGCACGTTGACTCGAGAGGCGTCAACGGTCTGGGCCCCCGGAGGGGGCGCGACCTCGTCGAGGACCGTCTCCCGCACCGCCAGCGCGTCGAGCAGTGCACCGCACGTGGTTGCCAAGTCGGCATCGCCGGCAACTGCGGTGGCTACCTGCTCTCGCCAGCGCAGTCGCCAGACGTCTCGCCCGATCGAAAGTGTCCTGTCCGTTTCCGTGCGCAGTGACCGGAGATCGGTTTGGGGATCGGACTTCAAGCGGGCACGTAAGGCCTCCGCCGGTGACGTCACCGGCTCGCCTCGCTGTCGCCGTAGCGCAAGGCGTACTCCTCGCTGGTGATCACCGGATCAAGGAACAGGCAGCTGTCAATCGGACAGAAGCGATCGGGCGGTCGCAGAAGCTTCTCCCACACTTCATTGACTGTCCTTCCTGCGGCCTGCTGTGTCGGTCGAGTGAGCGATTCCTTGGTAGCCGTCGTTCCCGGCGGGAGCGACATGAACGACCCGAACCCCGGTCCCGCGGCGAGTAACCCTGCCCTGCTCCAGCTGGCAGCAGGGGCGAAGTCGCAAGACTTGCGGGGTGCGGCGCGGTGTTCATCCCCCAACAGCTTCTCGGCACCGGCGTCTTATGGTCATCACGCGCGAAGGGAGGGCCGATAACGCGGTGTGGGGATCGGCTGCCCCTGTCGCGGGCGACCGCAAGCCAGGCCTCTTTCGCGACGAGAACCTCGGCATGTGCTCCTGGGGCGTCGAACCGAATGCAGAGCACGCTTCGAGGTCGGGGATGTCGGCGATGTAGCCGCCATCCTCCTCGCTGTAGAAGACGTTGATGTGGTAGTCGCTCACGGGAGATCCTCTCGCAGGAGATCGTACCGTTCGAGCAACCGGAGAAACTGCCGCACCTGATAGGGCTTGGCCTGGCTGCGGACCTCCTGCAGGCGCCCGCGCAAGCTCTTCCGGCGCCTGCTCGAGGGCCTCGATGTGCCCGACGTCGACACCGTTCTGCTGCTGCCCCCACGCAGAGCGCGACGGTGTTCCACCAACAGCTCGGCCGCAGCCTGCGTCGCGCCCCCGGCAAGGCGGTGCTCACGGTCCTGGACCTCATCGGCGCGCAGCGCCGCGAGTTCCGCTTCGTTCGACCTGCGCTACCGGGCGTTGACCGGGTCGTCGCGCAAGGGGCTCGTCGACCAGGTCGCCGGCGGGTTCCCGTACCTGCCGTCGGGCTGCGCCCTGGTGCTCGACCGCGTCGCGCAGCAGATCGTGCTCGACAACGTACGCGCGCAAGTGGAGCTGCGCCGGCCGGCGCTCGTGGCCGACGTGCGCTCTCACGGCGACCTCGGCCTCGCCGGCTACCTGCGCGAGGCAGACCGCGAGCTCGCCGACATCTACCGGCGACCCTCCGAGTCGTGGACCGCGCTGCGCCGCGACGCCGGGCTGCCCACCCCGCCGCCCGTGGCCGGCGAGCAGGACCTCCTCAAGCGCGCCCGCACGGTGGCCCATATCGACGACCCCGAAACGCGCCGAGCTGTACACCCGCCTGCTCGCCGACCACGCGCCGGCCTACGCGGCGCTGTGCGACCGCGTGCAGCGGCTCGCCCGGATGTCGTTTTGGACGCTGTGGCCCGGCGCCGGCGGCTTCACCGGCTCCGACGCGGTCGAACGTGTCCTTCAGCCGCAGCCGCTGCGGCTCGTGGAGGCGCAGCATGGCCCGCCCGACGTCGGTGCGGAAACGGTCGCGCGCCGGTGCGTCGCCGGTGGCGAGCTCACCGAGCGCATCGGCGGCGATGCGCTCGAGCTGCTCGGGGGAGCGCTCGAGGAGCACGGCGAGCCAGGCCGCGGCCAGGTCGGCGCCCCTGCCCTTGCGGGCGAGCTGGCCGTCGATCCACACGCCGAGCGCCGCACGTCGCCCCTGTGGGTCGTCGTCGAGGCACCGGGCCACCTCCTCACGCAGCACGGTCGGCCAGCGGTCGGCGGGCTCGTCGTTGAGCACGGCCAGGAGGTCGGGCTGCGCGCCGCCGAGCCGGTCCAGGACGGCGGCGGCCTGTGCCGCGACCGGCGGGGGCGGGGCGGGCCCGATCCCGAGCGCCTGGGTCGCCGCGAGGCTTGCACGGGCCGCGTCGCCGGCGCGCTCGTAGGCCAGCGCGAGGTTGGCCTTCGCCATCGCGTACTCGTCCGGGCGCACCCCGCGGGGGTGCGCCGCAGCCGCGGCCTGGAACGCCGCCGCGGCCGCGCCGGCGCCGCCGCCCGCGAGGTGGGCCAGTCCGAGGGTGTTGGCCGCCGCCCCGAGCCCCGGCTGATCCCCACTGCGCCCCGCGAGCGCGACCGCCCGCTCCAGCGTCTCGACGGCGACAGGGACGTCGCCCGCCGCGAGCTGGGCGCCGCCGAGCTCCCGGGCGGCGGCGGCAGCACGCCCCGTCAGCCCCTGCCCGTCGAAGCGGGCCAACGCCTCCGCGAACGCGTCGGGGGCTTCCCGGGGGCGGCCCTGCTCCGCGAGCACGAGGCCGGTTGTGGAGAGCTGCACCCTCTTCGGCGACGAGGCGCTCCGCGGCGAAGGTCGCCCCGGCCGCGCTGAACAACTCGGCGGCCTCGGACTGGCGGCCACAGGCGCGCAGCGCCGCGCCGAGGACGTTCTCCGCCTTCGCGCGCTCGACCGGCAGCGGACCGGACAGCCGCACCGCCACCCGCAGGGCCGCCGCCGCCTCCGCAGCCCTGCCCGCACCGAGCAGCATGGAGCCGAGGTGGAACTGGGTGGTCGCGTGCTGCACGGGGTAGCGGTCGGGGGTGTAGGAGCGCAGCCGCCGGCGCAGCTCCTCGAGGACGGCGTGCCCTTCCACGCGCCCGCTACTCCGCGCGGGGCAGGAGCTGGAGCAGCGTCGCGCCCGGCGGCGGATGCGGTGGCGCGTCGTCCTCGGCCACCTCCACGCGGGCGAAGCCGGGGAACCCCCCGCGGCCTCCTCGAGCAGGAGCTCGAGGCGGCTGAGCAGGTCGTCGAGCGTCGCGGTCACTGCACGGCCTCCCCGGACACCATCGGGGATGGGATCTTCCCCGATCGGGCAGGGGCCCGACACCTCACCAGGACTCCCGGTCGCCCTGCCCGGCACCGGTCGGCTAGATTGACGAGTGTGAACGTCGAGCCCGTGGGCCTGCCCGCCGCCCTGAAGGCGTGGCACAGCCGGGAGCCCGATCCGGTGCTGCGGATGCGCTGCGGCGTGTGCGGCACCGACATCGGCGCGGTCTACCACACCCCGAGGGGCGCGGTCGTCGAGTCCCGCATCTCGGTTCCCGTGGAGACCAGTCACGAGACCTTCGTCCCCGCCGACATCGCCGACCTCGCCGCCGGCCTCGGCCTCACCGGGGTGCTCGACGGCTTCGGCGTCCCCGGCTCCGCCGAGACGAAGCTCGAGACGTCCGTCCGTATCCAGATCGACCTCCTCAACAGCGAGCTGTACTGGCACGATCCCGTGCCGCTGTGCCCCGAGCACGGCGACCTGCGCATCGACCGCGACGCGCTCGCCGATGCGGTCCGCGCCGGGGCGGAGGCATACGAGGCGGAGGAG
>DATLGH010000019.1 GCA_035540635.1 Egibacteraceae bacterium
GGACCGGCGTGCGCGGGCGGGCCGGCGTGCGCGGGCGGACCGGCGTCCTCCTGCCGATCCGCGTCCTCCTGCGCCCCGGCGTCCGCAGCATCGGCCGCCCGCCGCTCGGCGTTGTCGTGGGCCTCCTGCGCCGCGCGGTCCGAGGGGCCGCCCGGGTTGGCGGGGGTGGACTCGGGGGCATGGCCCTGCGCGGGCGTCGCGTTGGCCCGATCGAGGCCGTGCTGACCGGGTGCGCGGGGACGCGCGGTGGCGGTCTCCGGCAGGGAATCGGTGAGCGCCGCCTCCGGCGTGGGCTCGGGCGCGCCGCCGGACGCCGTCAGCACCATGCTGCCGGCGCCCGCGCCGGCGGCGAGCACCGCGGCAGCCGCCGCGGCTACGAGCCCCTTGCCGAGCAAGCCGGCCGCCGCCGCCCTGCCGGCGACTCCCGTGAGCAAACCTGACATCGCGCCGTCCCCTGCCTCGCGGATCGCCACCCTCCGGCGTCCTCTCTCGGATGGTCATCGTCAAGGCCGGGCGCGCGGATACGGCCCGGCGAAGAATTTTCGGGCGCGTGTGAACGAACGTCGACCACCAACGCCCCCGCATCGGGGCCGAAGCGACCGGCCACCGCCCCGCGTCATGGCGGAGCGTGGGCGGCCGACGCACAATCGCCGGAAGCGGCAACCCGTCGACGAAGGACTGCGAGACCATGACCGCGCCGCGCGAGAAGGACCCGCCGTGGCTCATGCGGACCTACTCGGGGCACTCGTCGGCCGCGGCCTCCAACGCCCTGTTCCGGGGCAACCTCGCGAAGGGGCAGACGGGCCTGTCGGTGGCGTTCGACCTGCCGACGCAGACGGGCTACGACGCCGACCACGTCCTCGCGCGTGGTGAGGTCGGCAAGGTCGGGGTGCCGATCTGCTCGATCGAGGACATGCGGGCGTTGTTCGACGGCATCCCCCTCGCGGAGACGAACACGTCGATGACGATCAACGCGACCGCTGCGTGGCTCCTGTCGCTCTACATCGCGGTCGCGCGGGAGCAGGGCGCCGACCCGGCCGCACTGCGCGGCACGACCCAGAACGACATCATCAAGGAGTACCTGTCGCGGGGCACCTACGTGTTCCCCCCGCGGGAGAGCATGCGCCTGGTCGCCGACACGATCACCCACGCGGTGCGGGCCGTGCCGAAGTGGAACCCCATCAACGTGTGCAGCTACCACCTCCAGGAGGTCGGCGCCACGCCCGAGCAGGAGGTGGCCTACGCCCTGGCCACGGCCACTGCCGTGCTCGACACGGTGCGGGAGTCCGGTCGGGTGGGCGACGACGCGTTCGCCACCGTCGTCGGGCGGATGAGCTTCTTCCTGAACGCCGGCATCCGCTTCGTCGAGGAGGTCGCGAAGGTCCGTGCCTTCGGTCAGCTCTGGGACGAGCTCTGCCGCAAGCGCTTCGGGGTCACCGACCCCACCCTTCGGCGCTTCCGCTATGGCGTCCAGGTCAACTCGCTCGGGCTCACGGAGGCGCAGCCGGAGAACAACATCGCCCGCATCCTCCTCGAGATGCTCGCCGTCACCCTGTCGAAGGACGCCCGTGCCCGGGCGGTACAGCTGCCCGCGTGGAACGAAGCCCTCGGACTGCCGCGCCCGTGGGACCAGCAGCTGTCCCTGCGCATGCAGCAGATCCTCGCCTACGAGACCGACCTGCTCGAGCACGACGACGTCTTCGGCGGCAGCCGGGTCATGGAGGAGCTCACCGCGCACGTCGCGGCGGGCGCCCGCGCGGAGTACGAGCAGGTGCTGCGGCTCGGCGGCGCCGTCGAGGCCGTCGAGTACATGAAGAGTCAGCTCGTGCGGTCGAACGCGCAGCGGCTCGCCCGCATCGAGTCCGGCGAGCAGACCGTCGTCGGCGTGAACGCCTACACCACGACCGAGCCCTCACCGCTCACGACCGGCGCCGACGCCGGATTCCTCACCGTGGACCCCGGGAGCGAAGCGCAGCAGATCGACCGGCTCGAGGCCTTCCGTGCCAGCCGTGACGGGGCGGCGGTGCGGCGGGCACTCGACGCGCTCCGGCGGGAGGCAGCGCGCGGCGACACGGTCCTGCCCGCCTCGATCGAGGCGGCCCGGGCCGGGGCGACGACCGGCGAGTGGACCGACGCGCTGCGCGAGGTCTACGGCGAGTACCGGGGGCCGACGGGCGTGGCCGGGGCTGCCGGGCCCTTCGAGGCCGACGCCCTCGCGACCGCCCGGCGCAAGGTCGCCGCCGCCGAGGCCGCGGTCGGGCGCAAGCTCAAGCTGCTCGTCGGCAAGCCCGGCCTCGACGGCCACTCGTCGGGCGCGGAGCAGGTCGCGGTCCGCGCCCGCGACGCCGGCTTCGAGGTCGTCTACGAGGGCATCCGCCTCACCCCCGCCCAGATCGTCCGGGCGGCGGCCGACGAGGACGTCCACGTCGTCGGGCTGTCGATCCTGTCCGGCTCGCACACCGCCCTCGTCCCCGAGGTCGTCGACGGCCTGCGCGCCGAGGGTCTCGACGTGCCGGTCGTCGTCGGCGGGATCATCCCGGCTCGGGACGCCGAGGTGCTGCGCGCGCGGGGCGTCGCCGCCGTCTACACGCCGAAGGACTACGACCTCAGCCGCGTCGTCGGCGAGATCGCCGACCTCGTCGGCGCCCGGGCCGCGCCGCCGCGTCAGGTGACGGGGTAGCCGGCAGCGAGAAGAGCATCGACGAGGTCACCGGTGTGGGCGGGGCCCCGGGTCTCGACCTCGATGTGGACCTCGACCTCGATGACACCGAGCCGCGTCCCGAGCCGGTGGTGGGAGATCGCCACGACGTTCGCACCCGCCGCGCCGATGAGGGCGAGCAGGCCGGACAGCGCGCCCGGGCGGTCCCGCAGGCGGGTGCGGAAGGCGAAGTAGCGGCCCTCCTCGAACATCCCCGACTGGATGATGCGGAGCAGCAGCAGGGGATCGACGTTGCCGCCCCCGAGCACCACGACGACCGGCTCGATGAGCGTGGCCGCCCCGTCGAGCAGTGCGGCCAGGCCCGCCGCCCCCGCGGGCTCGACCACCTGCTTCGCCCGCTCGACGAGCAGGAGAACCGCGCGGGCGATCGCCTCGTCGGTGACCGTGACCACCTCGTCGACGAGTGCGGCGACGTGGCGGAGGGTCAGCGCACCCGGCGTCTTGACCGCGATGCCGTCGGCGAACGTCGTGACCTCGGCGAGGGGCCGCGGCTCGCCCGCGGCCAGCGACGCGGGGAAGGCGGCGGCGCCGGCGGCCTGCACGCCGACGATGCGCACCGACGGGCGGACGGCCTTGACCGCCGCGGCCACACCCGAGACGAGCCCGCCTCCCCCCATCGGGACGATGACCGTGCCTGCGTCGGGCACCTGCTCGAGGACCTCGAGACCGATGGTGCCCTGGCCGGCGATGACGTCAGGATGGTCGAAGGGGTGCACGAACGTCGCCCCGCGCTCCGCGGTCCACGCCTGCGCGGCGGCGTGGGCGTCGTCGTAGCCGCTCCCGGTGAGGATGACCTCCGCGCCGTAGCCGCGGGTGGCCTCGACCTTCGGCAACGGCGCACCCGTCGGCATGAACACCGTGGCCGGCACGCCGGCGAGGGCGGCGGACAGGGCCACGCCCTGCGCGTGGTTGCCCGCCGACGAGCAGACCACCCCCCCGGAGCGCTCGCCGGCGGACAGCTGGGCGATGCGGTTGTAGGCCCCGCGGATCTTGAACGACCCCGTGCGCTGGAGGTGCTCGCACTTCAGGACCGTGCGCCGCCCGGCGATCGCGCTGATCGCCCGCGACAGCTCCACGGGGGTAGGCTGCGCCACCCCCTCGAGCCGCTTTGCGGCCTGCTCGATGTCGTCGAGGGTGACGAGGGCCACGACGGATCGCGTCCTACGCCGACACTCCGGGCACGAGCCGGTCGGCCTGTTCGGTCCCGTACCGCTCGGCGATCAGCTGGTGTGCCTCGGCGGCCTCGCACGCCCGGGCCGCGCCGGTCCCGTGGACGTAGTCGTAGGCGGCGTTGTCCTGCACCCACTGCCCCTCGTGCACCGACTGGTAGGTGTCGTAGTCCTGCCCCGTCTCGACGCGGATGAGCAGGGGCCCCTCGTCCTCGGCTTCGGCGATCCCCTCGAGGACCGCGTAGTAGCGAAACCGGCGGCTCATGGAACACCCTCCTGCTCGGAAGGCCTCACCCTACGCGACTACAGCGGGGGCCACGGGTAGGGCCGGTGACGCTCGTCGACGTCGGGCAGCGCGGCGACCTCGGTGAGGGCCGCGGCCCGCAGTCCGAGCACCTCGATCTCCGTGGGGCTCAGCAGCTCCTCGAGCTGCTGAACGAGGGCGTCCGCCGGCTGCGCCACGGCGCGTCGCAGCCGCGCGAGGTCCGCACGCAACGCCGCGGGAAGGGGCGTCCCGCCGAGCTCCCAGATGACCGTCCGCAGCTTCGTCCGGACGTGGAAGGTGAGCCCGTGGTCGACGCCCCAGATGTGCCCGTCCCCGCCGTGCAGGACATGGCTGCCCTTGCGGTCGGCGTTGTTGACGAGCAGGTCGAAGAAGGCCATCCGCGCGAGCGGCGGGTGGTGCTGTGGGTCTTCGACGAGGACGAAGTAGTGGCGCGACGGGTCGTGCGGCACGAACAGCTGCACCGACCCCAGTCCCAGAGGTCCCTCGCGCAGCACCGTCGGGGGCACGATCCGCCAGCCGAGGAACTCGCTCACGGCGTAGGCCGCAACCTCCCGGCGGCACAGGGTCCCGTGCGGGAAGTCCCACAGGGGCCGCTCCCCCCGCCGGGGCTTGTAGATCGCGTGCAGCCGGTCGCGCTTCTCGCCCACCCGCACGAGCAGCGTGTGGTTGCTCGCCTCCGTGAGGTAGCCCCGCACCGCCAGGGGCGCCTCGGCGAGCAGGGGAAGCACGTTCTCGTCGGTGCGCAAGCGTCACACCGTGAGGGGTCCGTGGCCGTTCGAGGCCGGACAGACGTGCCCGGAGATGGGGTCTATGGGGCGCGAGCACAGCCGGCAGGTCTCGCGGGCGCCCGCCTCGACGGCGTAGGCGGCGTACGCGGCGAGCCCGACGAGCTGGTCGCGGTTCATCCAGAACCGGGCCGTGCCCGCCTCGCCGACGGCCTCGGGCTCCATGAGCTCCTCGGCCTCGAGCAGGAAGCGCTCACCGTCGGCCTCCATGCCGAGGCTCATCGTCCCCGCGCGCCAGGCGGGCACCGCCGGGTCGACGAGGGCTTGGCGGGCCGTGTCGAGGTCGTCCGGGGTGACCGCGACGTCGACCCGGGACAGCAGCTGGGCCGCCAGCTGCGCGAGCATGCGCACCTGGTTCTTCTCCACGAGGAGCACGACGAGCTCCCCCCCCTGGCGGCCCTGGACGTAGAACGTGCGCCGGCCCGGCTCACCGACCGCTCCGGCGGTGATCCAGTCGACGTCGAGCTCGAACGACTCACCCACGACCGGTGGCCTTCCCCGCAGGACGTGCCCGCCGAAACCGCTCCGGCGTCAACGGCCCGTCGTCGTTGAACCGCAGGAGCATCGGCTGCCCGCCGGGAGCGAGCTGGAGCACGCTCACGGACGCGGGACCGACGTGCAGGCGCTGGAAGAGGTCGAGCGGCTGACCGATGTAGAAGGCGACGAGCGCCTTGATGACGTCGGCGTGGCTGACCGCCGCGACGAGGTCGCGCGGATGGCGTGCGACGATCGCCTCGACCGCCTCGACGGCGCGCAGCTGCGCCGCCCGGATCGTCTCACCGTCGGGGAAGCGCACGAGCGAGGGGCGGGCGAGGATGACGGGCCAGAGCTTGGTTCGCGCCACCTGCTTCAACGGGCGGTCGGTCCACCGCCCGTACTCCACCTCGAGCAATCCCTCGTCGGCGGTCACCGGCAGACCGAGGCGCCCCGCCACGACCTCGGCCGTCTCCCGGGTGCGCGCGAGCGGGCTCGCGTAGACGGCCTTGACCGGCAGCTTGGCGAGGCGGTCGGCCGCTGCCTCCGCCTGCGCGCGCCCGCCCCCGTCGAGGCTCGCCTCGGTGCGGCCGCCGAGGCGCTTGCCGGTGGCGGCGGTCGTGGCATGGCGGATGAGCAGAAGCGTCGTCATGTCCACGGCCAGCCTAAGCGACGTCGGCCCGTCCGACCTCGCCCGCTACGCTGCCCCGGGCACGCTCACGCCGGGACGAAGGAGCGCAGGGATGGGCGACACCCGCACGGAACGCGACTCGATGGGCGAGGTCGAGGTGCCGGCCAGCGCCTACTACGGCGCGTCCACGCAGCGGGCCGTGGCGAACTTCCCGATCTCCGGCCAGGGGATCCCCACCGGGCTCATCCGCGCGCTCGCGCTCGTCAAGGCCGCCGCGGCCGTCGTCAACCACGCGCAGGGGCTGCTCGACGACGCGCGGTTCCGTGCCATCGCCCAGGCCGCCGAGGAGGTCGCGGACGGCGTACTCGGTGGCCACTTCCCCGTCGACGTGTTCCAGACGGGGTCGGGGACGAGCTCGAACATGAACGTGAACGAGGTCATCGCCAACCGCGCGATCGAGCTGCTGGGCGGCCAGCTCGGGTCGAAGGACCCCGTGCACCCCAACGACCACGTCAACGCCGGCCAGTCGTCCAACGACGTCTTCCCCACCGCGGTCCACCTCGCCGTCCACGAGGCCGTGACCGCCCGGCTCCTCCCATCCCTGCGGCGCCTGCAGGCCTCGCTCGAGCGCAAGGCCCGGGAGCTCGCCGACGTCGTGAAGCCGGGGCGCACGCACCTCATGGACGCCACCCCCGTGACCCTCGGGCAGGAGTTCTCGGGCTACGCCCGTCAGGTCGAGCTGGGAAT
Organism: Egibacteraceae bacterium; assembly: GCA_035540635.1. Taxonomy (NCBI): domain Bacteria; kingdom Bacillati; phylum Actinomycetota; class Nitriliruptoria; order Egibacterales; family Egibacteraceae; species Egibacteraceae bacterium. Next base: position 6,812 of record DATLGH010000019.1, read on the forward strand.
CGCCCGCGTGGAGGCGACGCTGGAGCGCCTCGCTGAGCTGCCGCTCGGGGGCACCGCGGTGGGCACCGGTCTGAACGCGCCGGAGGGGATGACCGACGGGGTGATCGCCGAGCTGCGGCGCCGCACCGGCATCGCGACGCTCCGCGAGGCCACGAACCACTTCGAGGCGCAGGGCGCCCGCGACGCGCTCGTCGAGGTGAGCGGGGCGTGCAAGGTCGTCGCCGTGTCGCTCACGAAGATCGCCAACGACCTGCGGTGGATGGGGTCGGGTCCGCGCACGGGACTCGCGGAGATCCGCCTGCCGGAGATCCAGCCGGGCAGCTCGATCATGCCCGCCAAGGTGAACCCCGTCATACCCGAGTCGGTCACCCAGGTGGCCGCGCAGGTGATCGGCAACGACGCCGCGGTGACCGTCGGGGGGCTGTCGGGCAACTTCGAGCTGAACGTCTACATCCCGATGATGGCGCGCAACGTCCTCGAGTCGGTGCGCCTGCTCGCGACCTCCGCGGAGAACTTCGCCGCGCGGTGCGTCGACGGCGTCGTCGCGAACGTCGAGCGTTGCACGGAGCTCGTCGAGAAGAACCTGTCCACGGTCACCGCGCTGGTGCCGGCGATCGGCTACGACCGGTCCGCCGAGCTCGCGAAGCAGGCGCTCGTCGAGGACCGCCCGTTGCGGGAGGTCGTGAAGGCCGCGGGCGTGCTGCCCGACGAGGAGGTCGACCGCATCCTGGACAACAGGCGCATGACCGAGGGCGGCGTGCTGTGACCTGCTACGTGCGCCGGAGGGTGGCGGCGAGGTGGTGCCTGAGCGGCTGGCCGACCGCAGCCATGCGCACGAGGTAGCTCAGCTCCTCGCCGTCGACGTCGATGTCGCGCTCGAGCGCGTCGACCCGCTTGGCCGTGGGGGTGCGTGCCACCGTGGCCGTCGCGAGCCGCAGCGCCGCGCCCTCCACCCGACCGGTGTAGACCTCGACGATCCCGGTCGGGTGCGCGAGCACGAGCTCGACGGCGCCGCCGCCGGTGTGGCGGAGGTAGCCCGACTCGGCGTGCAGCGGTCGCCCGTCGTCGGGCGCCCACGTCCGCTGGGTGTAGGCGAGGAAGGGCTTGCCGGCATGCCCGAACGCGATGCGCTCGCAGTAACGAAACGGCGCGATCGTCGGGTACTCCCCCGAGCCCGCGCCCTCCCAGGACCCGAGCAGGAACGCGAGTGGTTCCAGCGCCTCGTGCAGCGGCGGGTGGTCCGCCATCGTCACCCTCCCGGGTCGGTGCGGGCCGGGCGCCCGGTCATCGTCTGCGACCAGCCTGCACGGGCCATCAGCCGTCGTCCACGCCGAGCCGGGCGCCCGGCACGACGCCCCAGCGCGCGAAGGCCCCCGCTTCCGCCTCGATCACGGCGGCGCTCGAGGGGACCGGCCGTGAGCACCGGTTCGGGCGCATCCGCACAGTCCGGAGGACGACCAGGTGCCGGTCGCAGAACGCCACGTCGATGGTGAACACCATCCGGAACGTGTGCACGATGCTCGCCGGGCACAGGAGCATCGCGCCGTCGACCCCGTTGCGGCCGATGAGCCCCCGGCGGCGGGTGTCGAGCGTGGTCGCCAGCTCCAGCGGCGCGACCAGCCGGCCGTTGCACATCAGCCCAGCCACTTATCCGGCGACCCCGCGCCGCGACGAGGGCGTCACTCGGGCACGGCCCCCGGGGGGTGGGCCGCGGCGCGCAAACGGGGGCCGAGCGTGGCCGCGTCGATCGGGCCGCCGACGGGACGGACGAAGAAGACGTCGTGTGCGCTGTCGACGAGCGTCGCCACCCGCGCGCCGACCACGTCGAGCCGCGCCTCGGCGAGCACGCTCGCGAGCCGGTAGAGCATGCCCGCGGTGTCGGGTGCGTGGACCTCGATGCGCGTCGCCATGGGCCGGCGGTCGAAGCGGACCTCGACAGGCATCGGCGGGCGGGGTGCGGCCCCGGGCCGGCGTGCCCGCTCGCGGCGGGCGACGAGCTCGGCCACGTCGAGCTCGCCGGCGGCGGCCTGCCGCAGCGCCGCCTCCACCGCCCCCCAGTCCGTGTCGCCCTCGGCGCGCACGACGAACCAGTCGAGCGCGACCCCGTCGGTGCGGGTGAACACCCGGGCGTCGAGGACGGAGATGCCGAGGCCGGCGAGCACACCCGCGCAGTCGGCCATGAGCCCGGGGCGGTCTGCGGCGGCCACCGACAGCGTGACCGTGCCCTCGACCGGTCCCGGCCGGGGCGCCGCCCGCAGCTCGCCCGCCCCCAGGGGGGTCTGCATGAGTCGGGCATGCGCGATGACCTGGTCGGTCGTGGCCGCCTGCAGGTAGCGGCGCGGCAGTCCCGTGAGCAGACCGTTGAGCGTGGGGTCGTCGCGCAGGAGGCGGCGCGCCTGCGCGACCACCGCGTGCGGACCTCGCGCCTCGGAGGGGTCGGTGTGGGCGTGGGCGAGCAGGCTGCGCACCCGGGCGTGCAGCTCGCCGAGCAGGAGATCCTTCCAGGTGGAGTTCGCGGCCGGGCCGGTCGCCCGGGCGTCGGCGAGCGACAGCAGGTACAGCCCGTCGAGGGTCTCGACGTCACCGACCTGGTCGGCGACCGCGGCGAGCTCGTCCTCGTCGTCGAGGTCGCGGCGGGTGGCGGCCTCCGGCATGAACAGGTGCAGCCGCACGTAGCGCGCGACCTGGTCGGCGCGGCGCTGGCTGAACCCCATGCGCAGCACCCACTCGTGGGCGACCCGTGCGCCGACGACGCTGTGGTCGCCCGGCCACGCCTTGCCGACGTCGTGCAGCCACGTGCCGAGCAGGAGCGCGTCGGGGTCGGCGAGGCCCTCCCAAAGGTGGCGATGCCGCTCGTCGACGCTGCCGGACGCGAGGAGGACGAGCTCGGCGACCGCCTGCAGGCAGTGGGTGTCGAGGTCGTAGCGGTGCAGGGGGTTGCGCTGCGGCCGGCCACGGACGCGGGGCCAGTCGGGGAGGTGCGCCGTCAGTAGACCGAGGTGGTCGGCGTCCTCCAGGGCTGCGACACCGGCGGGCCCGGCGCGCAGGGCGGCGAGCAGCGCGGCACGGCTGTCGGCGTCCCACCGCAGCCTCGGGTGGGTCTCGACCTCCCGCCGCAGCCGCTCGCTCGTGGCCCGCCCGAGATGCACCCCACGGCTCGCGGCCGCCGCCACCGCGCGCAGGCCGAGGGCGGGGTCTGCCGCCAGGCTGTGATGGTCGTCCACCTCGACGAGCCCCTCGACGAGTGCCACGCCCTCGTCGAGCGGCTCGCCCGACGCGCGCCGCCGCCGGCGCCCGCCCTTCGCGTCGGCCACGAGCAGTGGCCAGGTCCGCCCGTGGACGTGCGCGACCGTGCGGGTCGCGAGGCCCACGCGTCGCGCGAGCTCGTCCGCGTCGCCCCAGCCGAGGAGCGCGGCGACCTCGTCCTGCAGGTCGAGCCGCAGACGGTCGAGGTCCGCGCCCGCCCGGTTGCTCGTCGCCCCCCGGACGAGGTGCAGCGCGCAGCGGGCTGCGAGCAGCGTGTCGCCGGCCGCGGCGAGCTCCCGTCGGTCGGCCGCGCCGAGGTAGCGGGCACCGACGAGGGGGTCCAGGCCAACCTCGCCGAGCACGCAGGCCGCCGCCCACCGCAGGCTGTGGAGGTCCCGGAGGCCGCCCGCCCCGTCCTTCAGCTCGGGTTCGAGCATGCCGGGATGCAGCCCGGCCGCCGCGTGGCGGCGCCGGTCCGCGTCGGCGAGTTCGGCGAGGACCTTGGCCGAGCGGGCCCGCAGCCAGCGCCGCAGCCGGACGGCGAGGTCGTCGACGAGGCCGGGGTCGCCGGCCACGAGCCGGCGGTCGGTGAGGGCGGTGGCGGTGTCGACCCGCTCGGCCGCGGCCCGCACCGCCTCACGACCCGTCCGCACGGCGTGGCCGACCGACAGGCCGGCGTCCCACAGCGGATAGCACAGCGACCGCACGAGCTCCTCGAGGTCGCGGTTCGCCCAGCCGTCGTGGAGCAGGAGCAGGTCGATGTCGGACGCCGGGCAGAGCTGGCGCCGCGCGTAGCTGCCGAGCGCGACCACGGCGATGCCTCCAGGGCTCGCCGTCGACGCCAACCAGCCGCGCAGCGCCTCGTCGACGACATCGGTCCATGCCCGGCACCACAGCCGCCCCGGAGGGCCATCGATCGTTGCGGGGTCAGGGCCCCCCCGCCTTCGGGTGGTGCTCAGATCGCCTCCGGTCCGTGTTCGCCGGTGCGGATCCGCACGACCTCGTCGAGGGTCACGACGGCGATCTTGCCGTCGCCGATCTTGCCGGTGCGGGCCGATTTCGTGATGGCGTCGATCACCCCGTCCACCGCGTCGTCGTCGACCATCACCTCGATCCGGCTCTTCGGCACGAAGTCGACTTGGTACTCCGCGCCCCGGTACACCTCGGTGTGACCCCGCTGCCGGCCGAAGCCGCGAGCCTCCGACACCGTGAGTCCGGCGATGCCGATCTCGCGGAGGGCCTCCTTCACGTCCTCCAGCTTGAACGGCTTGACGATGGCGATGACCAACTTCATCGACGTTCCTCCCAGTCGGGCCCCGACGCTACAGGACCACAAGGATGCGGGGCACGGGTTACCCCATGGTCAGGCAGGTGTTTCGCGCTCGTTACATCTCGCCGCCGCTCTCGTCGACGAGCACGAGCAGGCTCGCCGTGAACCCGTGGAGGAAACTGCGGGCGCCGACGGGGCCGAGCTCGCCGGCGCAGTGCAGGCCCGCGAGCGGGACGCCGAGCGCATCGCTCACGAGGCGGGCGTCGTGGTCGGGAGCGCCGAACAGCCGCTCGCCCCGCCCGTTGCAGGTGAAGAGCAGCGCCGCACCGGGTGACTCGGTGCCGGGGAAGCCCTCGAGGAGCTCCCGCAGGTCCTCGTCCGCGCTGGCGGCGTCCCGGACGTGGAAGCGCACCGTCTGCCCGACCCGCACGACGTCGCCGACCGCGATCGCGCCCGTCTCGTGCTGGGCGCCGAGCACGCCGCGCACGAGGAAGTCGCCGCGCCCGTGCGCCTCGCGGTACTCGTCGATGACTGTGCCGATGTGCAGGCCGCTGCGCATGAGCGCCTGGTCGGCGGGGTCCGCCTCGGCGAACGTCGCCCGGATGCGCTCGACGGGAGCCTCCCCCGCGAGCTCGTGGATGAGGTTGCGGTCCGCCGCGGTCACCGTGTAGCTGTCCCCGACGGGGCGGCATCCCTGGCTCACGAGCGTGCGCACGGCCACGCCACTGAACGCGACGCCGACCGCCCCCCCGTCGACCGCCTCACCGTCGAGGACCAGACGGACGTCGGCCGGACGGGCCGCACCGCTTGCCAGACCACCTGAGACGGGCACTCCCGGGTGCGCCTGCTCCCACCACGCCAGGAACGCGTCGGCCGGGAAGGTGAACGGGTCGGCGAGCAGCAGCAGCGCCGTCGCGTCAGCCGGCGGCTCGGGCCACGCGTGCGGCGGCTCCCCCGCCCCCGCGGCAGGGGGGTAGCGCAGGGGCGTGAGGGTCGCTCCCGGCAGGCTCGCCGCCCACACCGACACGCCGGTGGGGTCCTCGATCTCCCGGCTGCCGGCCACGACCGCGCCGGCGGTGACGCCGACGAGGTGGCGGGGCGCGAGCCGCTCCCCCACCCGGACCGCCACCGCGCCCGCCTCGGCGCCGTGAGCGGCGCCGAGGAAGACCACCGCGAGGTCGGGGCGCTCGTCGAGCTCGGCCGTCACGGCCGTCACGGCCGCGTCGGTGGCCCGCAGGGCGTCGACGTCGACGCCCGCGCCGGCGGCTGCGCGGATGCGCGGGGTCACCGGCGCGCCGCCGCGTGCGCGTTTCCGGTTGCGGGTGTCATGCGTCGGGCACCGCAAGGACGTAGTCGTCGGCGTCGTCGTCCCAGTCCATGGTGACCACGCCCCGCGTACGCGCCGCCTTGGCGAACTGGAGGAACCCGCCGAATCCGAACTCCTTCTCGCTGAAGTCGGGCTGCCGCTTGCGGAGCTTGTCCTTCAGCCCGGAAAGCGGCGGCGGACCGTTCGTGCGCTGCAGATCGGCGACGACGTCGCGGAGCAGGGCGAACGCGCCGTCCTCGCCGCTGGACTCCTCGGGGAAGCTCACCTCCGGGTCCCCCTTGGCGGTGCCCGGCGACAGCTCGATGACTTTGCGGGACTCGAGGTGGCGCAGCAGCTCGCCGAAGCCCCGGAACCCATAGTCGGCCTCGCTGAACGTCGGGTCCTTGCGGAGCAGCGCGCGCTTCAGTGTCGACGCGAGCACCTCCCCGCCCGTGGAGCGGTGCAGGCCGGCGAGGGTCTGCGTGACGAGCTTGCCGAGCTCGGCCGGCTCGCCCTTCGCTGGGGTCTTCTCGAGCTCGACCTCGGGCACCGCCGGGACCTCGCTGACGTTGCGGGCCGGCTTGGCCGCGCTCACCGCCGTACGGCCGCCGCGGCGGCTGCCCCGGCTCTTGCGCTGCGGGACGTTGACCCCTTCGAGGCGCTCGTAGAAGAGGAACTCGTCACAGGCGGGCGGCAGCAGCGCGGAGGTGGAGGCCTGCAGCCCGACCCCGATGACGCGCTTGTTGAGCTCGCGCAGCTTGCCCACGAGGGGCGTGAAGTCGCTGTCGCCGGTGCAGATGACGAACGTCGTGACGTAGTTGCGCTCGAACGAAAGCTCGACGGCGTCGACCGCCATCTTGATGTCGGCGGCGTTCTTGCGGACCGCGCCCATGCGCTGGGGGATCTCGATGAGCTCGACGTGCTGCTGGGTGAGCATGCGGCGGTCGTTGTCGAAGTAGGACCAGTCGGCGTACGCCCGTCGCACGACCACGCGCCCGCGCTCGGCGAGGGCGTCGGCGACCGGCTTGAGGTCGAACGCCATGCCACCGAGGTCCTCACGCGCGCCGATCGCAAGGTTCTCGTAGTCGATGAACAGGGCGATGCGCTCTTCGTCGGTAGTCATCGCCTGAGAGCGTATACGGATGCCGGTGGGTGCCGTGCGCCAGCGCGCTGCGGCTGAAGGTTCACCCGTGCCCGCGGGTGCCCGGAGTGGGACTCGAACCCACACGTCCTGTGCAGGACAGGGGTGTTTAAGACCCCCGCGGCTGCCGATTACGCCATCCGGGCGGTTACCTTCGCGCCGCAAGCGTATCCGTGGTGACGAGCTCGATGACGTTGCCGTCGGGATCGGCGAGGCGCTGGGCGCTGTCGCCGACGACGACGGGCACGACCGAAGGGCGGGGCCCGCTCGTCACGGGGTCGTCCACCCCGAGACGGTCGAGGAACGCCCGCTGCGCCCTCACCGCCGGGCTTTCGTAGCGGAACCCGACCAGGCCGAGGACGATGTCGGTGTCGCGGTGCGTCACCACGATGCGCAGCCCGTCGGGCGCGACGACCACGTGCCAGTCGGGGAGACTGCGGGCGACGGCGAGGCCTCCCACGGTTGCCTCCGGGTCCTCGACCGAGTAGCCGGGCATGACCGCGGGGCCCTCGCGCCCCGCGTAGCTCGGGAACGTGCGACCCGGGTGGGCGGGGTCCCCGGCGAACAGCTCGATCGCGGAGTGATCGGGCAGCAGCATGCAGCTCCAGCCCTCGCCGTGCTCCTCGGGTGTGCAGGACAGCGTCGAGGCGTACCAGCGCGACGAGACGGCGACGTCCGACACGACGACCGCCGCGTAGACGGCGACGGCCGCGCCGGTCAAGGGAGCCTCGCGGAGGCGATGTCGGGGGCGCCATCCGCTCCTCGCTCCGGCGCCTCCCAAGGGCTGGCCTCCCGCTCGACCGGCAGCGCGCCGGGGTCCACACCGCTGTTCCAGCCCGGGCTGAGGATGTCCAGCAGTGCCACGGTGACGGCCGCCGTCGCCCCCCACAGAAGGTGGCGCTCGTCGAGCTGCCACGCCCACGCGGCGCCGGTCGGCGGCCGCCGCGTGACGCGCCACCGGGCGCCGTCGAGGAGCCACGACACGCGGATCCGCAGCACCGCTGCGACCTCGGCTTCGGCGGCGACGAGCGGGTGCGGGGCCCGCCACCGGCTGACGACGGGTACCAGCCAGTACGCCGACGGCGGGATGAAGAACGGTGGAAGGCGCCCGAGCACGTCGACGGACGAGGGGCGGAGCCCGACCTCCTCGGCCGCTTCGCGGACCGCCGCCTGCTCGACGGGCTCGGCGGGCTCGACGCGCCCTCCGGGGAAGGCGATCTGTCCCGGGTGGCTCGACAGGTCGGCGCGCCGGCGCGTGTAGACGAGCTCGAGGTCGCCGCTGCGGTCGGGGTCGCTCAGCAGGACGAGGACGGCGCCCACGCGACCGCTGCCGGGTTGCGGGGCTCGGGGCAGGTCATGCAGGGCGCGGGTGAGCCGGGTCCAGACGTCCATGGGAACCCGACCATACCCCCCGGCGGCGACGCGGCCGCATGCGAGCGCAACCGCTCGACGCCTGCGTGCATCTAGCCGCCGCGGGCGACGAGCGAGAGGATCATCGCGAAGGCGACGACCGCGACGAGGACGCCGACGACGGTCTTCTGGGTGCGGGGGCTCATCATCATGATGGGCCCATCCTCGCACGCTCGAGGCTGGCGATCTTGTCCGCCCCCGTCTGATCCGGCTTGTCGGTGCGCAGGTCGAACTTGCACGTGAACGAAACCCGGGGCGCCACGTCGAGCACCGCGTCGGCAGCCGCCCGCAGCGCGGTCACGCACTCGTCCCACGAGCCCTCGAGGAGCGTCCCCGACGCGTCCGTCGTCGCCCGCACCCCGGTGGCCTCGACGGCGTCGACGGCTCGGGCCACCTCTGCCGAGACGCTCGCGCTGCCGGTGCCGATGGGCGTGACGGAGAACCACACGAGCATCGCTCAGCCTTCCAGGTCGCGGAATCGCAGGACGGTGAACGCCTCCGACAGCTCGACGCCGACCTCCCGGCCACGCTCGGCCGCCCGCTCGCGCATGCGCGCCCCGGGATCCCTCTCGCCCAGCTGGGAGGCGTGCCGACGGATGGCGGCGACCTTGCGCCCGAACGTCGCGGTGACGTCCACGTGGTGCGGGCCCTCCCCGAAGCTCATCATCCACAGCTCGCTCACGTCCCAGGGCGCCAGCCCCTCCTCGAGCAGGCTCGGATCCCACAGGCGGCGGGAGGCCGCGGGGTTGATGGCGTGGAGGACGAGGTCGCCGGCAACCCGGTGGTCCGGATGGTTGACGGTGCCCCGTGAGGTCCAGCGCATCTCGGGGTTGATCGTGACGACCGCTTCGGGGCGGTGACGGCGGATCTGCGCGGCCACCTCCCGGCGCAGCTCGACGGTCGGCTGCAGGTACCCGTCCGGGTGCCCGAGGAACGTCACGTCCTCCACGCCGAGCTCGGCGCAGGCCGCACGCTGCTCAGCCATGCGCAGGGGCGCGAGCCGCTCGCGCGTCATCGCCGGATCACTCGACCCGGCGGCCCCGTCGGTGAGCACCACATAGGAGACCTCGGTGCCGTCCTGCACCCACCGCGCGATCGTACCGGCCGCGCCGAACTCCGCGTCGTCGGGGTGCGCGACGACGACGAGCGCGCGGCGGAACGGGCGCGGCAGGGTCCACAGCGTCGGTCGGGGCGACATCGCAGCACGGTAGCGCGCTCGAGCAGCGAAGCGGTAGCGCAAGGTCGCGCGCTCGAGCAGCGAAGCGGTAGCGCAAGGTATTGTCTAGGCTTCGCCTCATGGCCCGCGAGCTGCCCGTCACCGCGGTGATGACCACCAACGTCATCACGGTCACCCCCGACACGAGCGTGGAGGAGGCGGTCGCGCTGCTCGGGCGGCACGGGATCAGCGGCGCGCCGGTGGTCGACGCCGACGGCCGGCTCATCGGGCTCCTCGACGACAGCGACCTCATCGTCTCCGAGGCGCGTTTGCACGCCCCGACCGTCGTCGAGATCCTCGGTGCCTATTTCCCGCTGCCGGGGGAACGCCACCGGTTCGACGAGGAGGTCCGCCACGCGCTCGGTGGCACGGTCGGGGAGGTCATGGACGACGACCCGCCGTGGGTGGGGGTCGACGGCACGGTCGAGGACGTCGCGACGCTGATCATCCAGCGCCACGTCTCGCGCGTCCCCGTCCTCGACGCCGACCGGCGCGTGGCCGGCATCATCACGCGGGGCGACCTCGTCGCGGCGATGGGCCGCGGCTCCCCGTGACGGGTCGGGCGCGCGCCGTAGTAGTCGTGCTGGCCGGGGTCGCGCAGCTCATCGTCCTCGCGCCGTTCACCGTGGCGAGCGGTTTGCTGGCCCCGCTCTGGGCGGTCGGGGCCTTCCACGTGCTGTGGCTCGGCGCAGCAGTCGTGTTCGTGCGCGTCGCCCGGAGGCGGCCGGCCGCGACGCCGCTCGTGCCCCTCGCCAACGCGGCGCTGCTGTGGGTCGCGGTCACGATGGGCGACATGTGGCTCGGCTGGACCGCGTGACGTGAGCCCCAAGACCCTGGGCCTCGACGACGCGCTCCACGCCTACGTCGTCGCTCACACTCCCGGCCGCGACGAGGTGCTGCGCGCGCTCGCTGCCGAGACGCGGGAGCGCTTCCCGGAGCTGTCGGTCATGCAGATCGCTCCCGAGCAGGGTGCGCTGCTCACCCTCCTCGCGCGGTTGAAGAAAACGCGGTTCGCGGTCGAGGTCGGTACGTTCACCGGCTACTCGGCGATCTGCATCGCCCGCGGTCTTGCCGACGGTGGTCGTCTCGTCTGCTTCGACCGCAACGAGGAGTGGGCGGGCATCGCTGCCCGCTACTGGGTCGAGGCCGGGGTGTCGACCCGCATCGAGCTGCGGCTCGGCGACGCGTCGGAGACCCTCGACAGCCTCCGCGGCGACCCTCCCGTCGACCTCGCCTTCATCGACGCCGACAAGCCGGGGTATCCCCGCTACTTCGAGACGCTGCTCGCGCGCATGGCGCCCGACGGTCTCATCGTCGTCGACAACGTGCTCGCGCAGGGCCGTGTCCTCGACCCGGGGGACGACGAGAACGCGACGGCCATCGCCGCGTTCAACGAGCTCGTGGCGGCCGACCCGCGGGTGGAGGGCGTCCTCGTGCCGGTGGCCGACGGCCTCACGCTCGTCACCCGCGTCGGGGACTGACGGCCCGGCAAGCCCCGGGGTCGCCGTCACCACCCGCTGCCGAACTCAGCCCCGCAGGAGCTCGAGTGCCAGCCCGTCGAGGATGTCGGCTTCGCTCACCAGCACGTCGGCGAACCCGTAGCGGGCCATCACCCGTTCGAGGATGAGCGCGCCGCCCACGATGACGTCCTCCCGTCCCGGCGCCACGGGGCCGAGGGCGGCGATCTCCGCGGAGGGCATCGCGACGAGCCGCTCGGTAAGCGCACGGACCCGGGCGTACGGCACACGCGTGCCGTGGATCCTCTGGGGCAGGTAGGTGCGCAGCTCGAGGTGGAGGGCGGCCAGGGTCGTCACCGTTCCGGCGACGCCTACGAGCGTCCGGGCGCTCGCCGGGTCGAGCGAGCCCTCCACCGCGTCGAGGTGTCCGTCGATCACCGCCCGGGCACCCTCGACCTCCGCGGGCGCCGGCGGGTTGCCGCCGAGGTGGCTCTCGGTCAGCCGCACGCAGCCGAGCTGCCGGCTCACCATCGCGGCGGGCGCGCGGTCCCCGAGGATGAGCTCGGTCGAGCCGCCACCGATGTCGAGGACGAGGAACGGCGGATCGCCGGTGACCGAACAGGTTGCGCCCGCGAACGCCGTGCGGGCCTCCTGCTCACCGGTGAGGACCTCGGGCAGCACACCGCTGCGCTGCTGCGCGCCGTCGAAGAAGCGCTCGCGGTCCGCGGCGTCACGCACGGCGCTCGTCGCTGCGATGCGCACCCGCGTGGCTCCCAGGTCGGCCCACGCTCCCGCGTAGTGACCGATGCAGTCCAGGGTGCGTGCGAGTGCGCTGTCGTCGAGCCGGCCGTTCGCGTCGACGCCGGCGCCGAGCCGGGTGATGCGCGTATCCCGGTGGATCTCGGTCAGGGGGTCGCCGGGCTCGGCGACGAGCAGGCGCACCGAGTTCGTCCCCACGTCCACCGCGGCCACGCGGGTCACGTCGGCTGGCCTGTCTCCCGCTCGAGGCGCACGCAAGGCGCGGGGCAGGCCATGGGCTCGACGTGGCCGGCCACCCAGGCGCCGACCGGGTTGTCGCGCGTGGCGAGGTGGTGTGCGTAGAGGGCGTGGAGGCACTTCACCCGCGCGGGCATCCCGCCGGCGCTCGCGTCCCTCGGGGCCCGGGGACCGAGGCGGTCCCGGGCCGCGACGAACCGTTCCGAGGCGGCCGCGTACTCGTCGGCGAAGGCGTCGTCCGTGGCGAGCCGCTCGTTCAGGCCGACCATGGCGCCCTCGGCCTCCAGCCGGCCGACGTGCTTGTTCGCCAGGGGGCAGGCGAGCCAGAACAGGGTGGGAAACGGCGTGCCGTCGTCGAGGCGCGGGTTGACCCGCAGGACCGCGGGCAGCCCCCAGGCGCAGCGGACCGCGGCGGCGGACCGCCCGCGCAGCGGCCGCCCGATCATCCTCGTGGCCAGCTCGGCATCGCGGTCGTCCATCGGCTCGCGGGCGAGCTGCGCCGCGTAGGAGGCGTCCGGTGCGGGCCGCAGCGCGTCGTCCATCCGGCCAGCCTGACGACCGCCGACCGGGGCTGCAAGAGCACGACCGGCACCACGTTCATCTCAGGCGCATGGGTGTGTGGAGGATGCCGTCGTCGACGTAGTCCGCGCCGTCGCGGGTGAACCCGAAGCCCTCGTACCAGGCGGCGATGCGTGTCTGGGCGGCGAGCACCACCGGGCGCGGCGCCTCGGCGAGTGCCGCCCGCAGCAGCGCCTCGGCCAGGCCGCGCCGGCGGGCCGCGGCGGCCGTGGCGACCCGTCCGATCCGGGTCGACCCGTCCGGCTCGGCGAGCACCCGCAGGCACGCGACGACCCGCCCGTCCTCCTCCGCCCAGTGGTGGCGCGCGCCGGGCTCGAGGTCACGACCGTCGAGGTCGGGGTACGGGCACGCCTGCTCGACGACGAAGACGTCGACCCGCAGGCGCAGCAGTCCGTAGAGGGTGAACGGGTCGAGGTCGGCGAAAGCGGCCGAGTGCAGGGCCATTGCCGAGGCGTGTCAGCGAGGGTTCGCGCGCAGCCGCGCACCGAGCCAGCGGCCGAGCCGCCGGTACCACGGGCCCTCGTCGGGCGCTGCCCGGCCCTCGGCGTCGGGGTGGACGCGGTCGAGGTCGGTCTCCGGGGTGACGACGACGAAAGGCACCTCGCCGGGCCGCACGAGACCGAAGTCGGTCCGTGCCATGAGCTCGATCTCCTCGAGGTCGTGGAGACGCTCCCTGCGCTGCTCGAGCCGGTCGACCTCCTCCCGGAGGATGTCCCGCTTCTTGACGAGAGCGTCGACCCGGTCGGCGGCGGCGGTGTAGCTCTGCAGCGGGCCGAGCGCCATCGCGGCGAGCAGCGCGACGACGGCGACGAGCGCATAGCCGTACATCCGGTTGCCCGCCGTCGCCCGCCGCAGCCGGTGGGACCGTCCCGGGCGACGACGCTTCCGCCGGGCACGGGCAGCGGTCATGTGAGCCCCCGGCGGGCGGACCGCTTGAAGGCCCGCCGCCCGGCGTAGCGCGCGGTGTCGCCGAGCTGCTCCTCGATGCGGAGCAGCTGGTTGTACTTCGCGACCCGGTCGCTGCGCGCCGGCGCCCCCGTCTTGATCTGCCCGGCGTTCGTGGCGACGGCGAGGTCGGCGATCGTCGTGTCCTCGGTCTCGCCCGAGCGGTGGCTGACCATGCAGGTCCACCCGGCGCGGTGCGCGAGCTCCATGGTCTGCAGCGTCTCGGTGAGGGTGCCGATCTGGTTCACCTTGACGAGGACGCTGTTCGCCGAGCGGTCGTCGATCCCGCGCCTGACCCGCTCGCTGCTCGTCACGAACAGGTCGTCGCCGACGAGCTGGCAGCGGTCGCCGATCCGCTCGGTGAGGGCCCGCCACCCGTCCCAGTCGTCCTCGTCGAGGCCGTCCTCGATCGACACGATGGGGTACTGCTCGACGAGGCGGGCGAAGAGCTCGATCATGTGCTCGGCGGACAGGCTTCGGCCCTCGCCGCGCAGCTCGTAGCGGCCGTCCTTGTAGAACTCGCTCGACGCGGTGTCGAGGGCGAGGGCGGCGTCCTCGCCCGGCTCGTACCCGGCACGCTCGATGGCTTCGAGGATGAGGTCGAGCGCGGCGGTGTTCGACTCGAGGCTCGGCGCGAAGCCGCCCTCGTCGCCGAGGCCGGTCACGAGTCCGCGCTCGCGCAGCACCCGCTTGAGCACGTGGTAGATCTCCGTGCCCATCCGCAGCGCCTCGGAGAAGGACGGCGCGCCGAGAGGAGCGACCATGAACTCCTGGAAGTCGACGTTCGAGTCGGCGTGCGACCCGCCGTTCACGATGTTCATGAGCGGCACGGGCAGGACGTGGGCGTTCGGGCCACCGAGGTAGGCGTAGAGGGGCAGCCCGTGGGAGGCGGCCGCGGCCTTCGCCGTCGCGAGGCTGACGGCGAGCAGCGCGTTCGCGCCGAGGCGGGCCTTGTCGTCGGTGCCGTCGAGCGCGAGGAGGACCTGGTCGACCGCGCGCTGGTCGCTCGCGTCGCGTCCGATCAGCGCGGGTGCGATGTGCTCGCGGACATGGGCCACCGCCCGCAGCACGCCCCGGCCCTCGTAGCGGGTGCCGCCGTCGCGCAGCTCGACCGCCTCGAACTGGCCGGTCGACGCCCCGCTCGGGACGGACGCGCGGCCGTAGGCCCCGTCGACGAGCCGCACGTCGACCTCCACGGTGGGGTTCCCGCGGGAGTCGAGCAGCTCCCGTGCGTGCAGACTCTCGATCTCCACCTGGTGGTTCACACTCCCCGAATCGGGCCTGGGCAACTTTACGCTCCGCAACACTACAGGTACAACACCTGCCACAGCGCCGGCAGGGTCCGCGCGTCGTCAGCCCTCCGACGCCTCTGCGGCCTTGGCCGCCTCCCAGAGCGCCAGCCAGTCCGCCCGCGTCAGCTCCGACAAGGGTCGTCCCGCACGGGCGACCGCAGCCTCGAAACGGGCCCGGAACCGCCGGGCGGCGCCGCGCAGCGCGGCCTCGGGGTCGATGTCGAGGCGGCGCGCAAGGCCGACGACGCTGAGGAGCAGGTCGCCGAGCTCCTCCACGCGCAACCCGGGCCGCTCGGCGGCGAGGAGCTCGTCGAGCTCGGCCCGCACCCGGTCCGCGGCGTCCGCGTCGTGTTCCCAGTCGAAGCCGAGCCGAGCGGCGCGGGACTGCAGCTTCGTCGCGTAGCCGAGGGCGGGCTGTGCCGCGACGACGCCGTCGAACACGCCCTCCCGCTCGGGCTTCTCCGCCGCCTTCAGCTCCTCCCAGCTGGCCATGACGGAACGCGCGGTCCCCTCCCCGGCGCCACGTGCGTCACCGAACACGTGGGGGTGGCGGCGCACGAGCTTGGCGGCGATTCCGCCCGCGACGTCGTCGATCGTGAAGCGCCGGTCGGGGTCGTCGGCCTGCTCCGCGAGCTGGGCGTGGAAGACCACCTGGAGGAGCACGTCGCCGAGCTCCTCGCGCAGGGCCGCCACGTCGCCGGCAGCGACGGCCTCGGCGAGCTCGTACACCTCCTCGACGGCGTAGCGGAGGAGGCTGTCGTGGGTCTGCTCGCGATCCCAGGGGCATCCGTCAGGGGCGAGCAGACGCTCCTGGACGCGCACGAGGTCGAGGAGGCGGGCGCCCTTGGGCACCAGCATGAAGTACACCATCTCGACCTCGACCCCGCGGCGGGCGGCCTCCATGCCCAGGGCGCGGGTGAACGGCTCGCTGTCGTCGGGGCCGAACAGGTAGGTGACCTCGCCGTGCGCCTCGGCGACCTCCACGACGCGCTCGGCCTGCCGCTTGCGGGCGGGGCTCATGCCCGACAGCAGGTCGGTGCGCCCCAGCGCGGCGGAGCCCTCGGGAGGGACCGTCTCGTAGCGCAGGTCAGCCAGGGCGAGGTGCGCGACGAACGGGTGGTCCTCGGAGCCGACGACGACGAGGTCGCTCGACATCAGCGCCGACCAGCCGTGCATCGGCAGCAGTCCCGGCAGCTGGTCGCACGTGTCGACGAGGACGAGCCGGGCCATGCCGGCGCCTACGACTCCGCTGCGTCGGGTTCCGGCGGGCTGCGCGGCGAGGTCGGCGACCCGCCGTCCTCCGCCTCCTCCCCCTCCTCCTCGCCGAGGGCGTCAGCGGGCACGACGCGCCCCGCTTCGGCGTCCCACTCGCCGAAGCGGGGGTTCACCGTCACCTCCGCCTGCGCGCTACGCTCGTCGAGCCACTCCTGGAGCAGCTGCCCCCGCTCGCCCTCGAGCAGCTGGGCGACGATCTCCTCCTCGACGTCCTCGAGCGGCGGGCCGGGGTCGATCTCGGTGACCTCGATGACGTGGAAGCCGAACTGCGTCTGGACGGGGCCGACGATCTGGCCCTCCTCCGCGGAGAAGACGGCGTCGGCGAACTCGGGGACCATGTCGCCGCGCCCGAACTGGCCGAGGTCCCCGGCGTTCTGCGCGGCGCTCGGGTCGGTGGACAGCTCTTGCGCGAGCGCCCCGAAGTCCTCGCCGGCCTCGAGGCGGGCGAGCACCTGCTGCGCCTGCTCCTCGGTCTCCACGAGGATGTGGCGCGCCGAGGCGGTGCCGTAGCTGCGCTCGTACTCCTCGGCCACCTGCTCGTCGTCGACGTCGACATCGGCCGTCAGGGCCTCCGCGACGAGGTCCTGCATGGCGAGGTCGCGCAGCTGGCTGTCGACCGTCTCCTCGGTGAGGTTGTTCGTCTCGATGATCTCGGCGAAGGCGTCCTCGCCGCCGACCTCCTCGATGATCCCCTCGCGCTTGGCCTCGACGTCCTCGTCGGTGAGCTCCACGCCGAGGTCCGCGGCCCCCTGGTGCAGCAGGCGTGAGCGGATGAGGCCTGTGAGGATCTCCGCCTGCACCTGCTGCTCGAACGCTCCAGAGTCGTCGCCGGCGAGCTGCTCGGCGAACTGGGGGTTCTCGCTGACGGCGTCGTAGCGGTCGCGCACCTCCGCGATGGCGATCTCCTCGCCGTTGACCGTCGCGGCGACGTCCGGGCCGGCGGCGCCCTCCGGCCCGCAGGCGGCGACGAGCGCGGCGAGGGCGACGAGCGCAAACAGACGCAGGCGGCAAGAACTCACGATGTCAGTAGTACGCACTGGGAGAGGACCGTCCATGTCGAAAGGGGGGAGCCGAGCCAGTGTACGTCAGCGCCGCGGGGGCGACATGACGGCTTTGAGCTGTCGGGCGACGGCCCCGACGAGGTCGCCCGACCGGGCGAGGGGCAGCTCGAGCGCGCCCGCCGTGGCGTTGTAGACCGCGCCTCGGTGCTCGCGAGCCAGGCGCACCTCCTGCCAGTCAGCGAGCTGCACCGGCGAGATCCGCACCGTGCGCCGGGGCGTCGTCGTGACGTCGGTGATGCCCCAGCGTCGGACCGCGGCGCGCAGCGCCGCCACCGCGAGCAGCCGCTCGGCGGGTGGCGGCAGCGGCCCGTAGCGGTCGGTGAGCTCGGCGCGCACAGCCTTCACCCCCGCGGCGTCGCGCACGGATGCGATCTTGCGGTAGGCGTCGAGGCGCAGCGACTCGTCGGCGATGTAGTCGCGGGGCAGGTGCGCGTCGACGGGCAGGTCGATGGCGACCTCGGGCTCCGGCTCGACCGGCTTGCCCCCCTGGCGCAGCTCGGTGACGGCCTCCTTCATGAGCCGGGCGTACTCCTCGAACCCGACGGCCGCGACGTGACCGGACTGATCGGCGCCGACGACGCTGCCCGCCCCGCGGATCTCGAGGTCGCGCAGCGCGATCGAGAGGCCTGCGCCCAGTCCCGTGACGGTAGAGATCGTCTCGAGGCGCCGGTGCGCCTCCTCGGTCATCGCCCGGTGCTCGGGGAAGAAGAAGTAGGCGTAGCCGCGGTCGCCGGCACGACCGATGCGCCCACGAAGCTGGTGCAGCTGCGCGAGCCCGAGCAGGTCGGCGCGCTCGACCACGAGGGTGTTCGCGTTCGCCACGTCAAGACCCGACTCGATGATCGTCGTACAGACGAGCACGTCGAACTCGCGCTGCCAGAAGCGCACCATGACCCGCTCGAGGGTGGACTCCTCCATCTGCCCGTTAGCGACCTCGACGCGGGCGCCCGGGACGAGCTCGCGGACGCGCTGGGCGGCGGCGTCGATCGTGGCCACCTGGTTGTGGACCCAGAAGACCTGGCCTTCCCGCAGCAGCTCCCGGCGCACCGCGAGCGCGGCCAGCGACTCGTCCCACTCGCCCACCTGGGTCACGACGGGCTGGCGCTCCTCGGGGGGCGTGTCGATCGTGGAGAGGTCACGGATGCCCGTGACGGCCATCTCCATGGTGCGCGGGATGGGGGTCGCGGTCATCGTGAGCACGTCCACGCTCGTGCGCAGGGCCTTGAGCTTCTCCTTGTGGCCGACGCCGAAGCGCTGCTCCTCGTCGACGATGACGAGGCCGAGGTTCTTGAAAGCGACGTCGGCGCCGAGCAGGCGGTGTGTGCCGATCACGAGGTCGACCGTTCCGGCGGCGAGGCCGTCGAGCACCGCCTTCTGCTCCCGCGCGGTCTGGAAGCGCGACAGAACGGTGACGTTGACGGGGAAGCCGGCGAAGCGCTCCGTGAACGTCTCACCGTGCTGCTGCGCGAGCAGCGTCGTCGGCACGAGCACCGCCACCTGCCTGCCGTCGAACACCGCTTTGGCCGCCGCCCGCACGGCGATCTCCGTCTTGCCGAAGCCGACGTCGCCGCAGATCAGGCGGTCCATCGGCAGCGGCGCCTCCATGTCCTGCTTGACCTCGTCGATGGCAGCGAGCTGATCGGGTGTCTCCTCGTGGGGGAACGCCTGCTCGAGCTCGGTCTGCCAGCCCGTGTCGAGGCTGAACGCGTGGCCCTCGGCGTGCATGCGCGCCGAGTAGAGGCGGATGAGCTCCGCGGCCATCTCGGTCACGGCTTTCTTGACCTTGCCGCGGGCGCGCTGCCAGTCTCCGCCGCCGAGCCGCATGACCCGGGGCTGCTCGCCGCCGACGTACTTCGTGATCGCGTCGACCTGGTCGGTCGGGACGAACAGCCGATCGCCGTCGGCGTAGGACAGCACGACGTAGTCGCGGGTCACCGACCCGGCGGTCCCTCCCCCGACGAGGGTGGTCGGGCCACGTAGCTCACGCGTCACCATGCCGACGTAGCGGCCGACGCCGTGGGTGCTGTGGACGACGTAGTCACCCTCGGCGAGGTCGAGCACGGCCTCCCCCGCCGCCCGCCTGCTCGGCAGCCGACGGCCGGCGCGGGCGTGGCGGGGGCCGAAGAGATCCCACTCGCCGAGGACCGCGACGCCGAGGTCGGCGGCGAGGAACCCCTCCCGCAGAGGCGACTCGACGATGGCGACCCTGCCGCCGCCGGGGCGGGGAGCGGCCGGCTCGACCGGCGCGGCGACACCCTCCTCGCGGAGCACCTCCGCCAGGCGCAGCGCCGGGCCGTGGCCGGCGGTGGTGAGCACGACGGTCAGCCCGTCGGCGGACAGGCGACGGGCCTGGGTCGCGGCTGCGGCGATGTCTCCGCGAAACGTGTCCCACCCGCGCCCGGCGACATCGGCCTGCCCACCGAACGCGGAGAGCTCCCACAGCGGGCCCCGCACCCGGGCGCGCACGGTGTCCCACGCGGCGAAGCCCACCGCGTCGTCGGTGCCTGGCAGCACGCCGCCCTCCCCGTCGGCGGTGCCCCAGCCGGCGAGGAGCAGGGCCGCGGCCTGCTCCCGCAGCTCCGCCGCCCGGTCCGCGAGCCGGCGCGGGTCCACCACGGCCACACCGGCCTCGGGAGGCAGGAAGTCGGGCAGGTAGGCGGGCGCCGGGTGGATGGCCGTGACGAGGGACTCCATGCCCTCGAACGCCACCCCGTCGGCGAGCAGGCCGAGCGGCTCGGCGAGGGTGGGCAGGCGCTGCGCGAGCAGCCGGGCGGTGCCGGCCGTCTCCGCGTCGAGCACGAGCTCGCGGGCGGCGTCGACGGCGACCTCGTCGAGCGGCGCGAGGCTGCGCTGGTCGGCGGCGGAGAACGCGCGGATCGAGTCGATGTCGTCGCCCCAGAACTCCACCCGCACCGGGTGGTCGGCCGCTGACGGGAACACGTCGACGATGCCCCCGCGGACCGCGAACTCACCACGGCGCTCGACGAGCGGTGTGCGGACGTAGCCGAGGGCCGCGAGGGACTCGACGAGCCCGTCGAGACCGCCGGCGAAGCCCGGTCGCAGGCGGATCGGCTCCCGCTCCGCCAGGCGGGGGTCCATCGGCTGGAGTAGCGCCCGGACGGGCGCGACGACCGCACGGAGGTCCGCCGCCTGCTCGCCGTCGGCGAGGCTGCTCGACGGCTCGGGTTTGCGGAGGCGGTCGAGGACGCGCAGCCGCTGGCCGACGGTGGCGGCCTGGGGGGACAGACGCTCGTGCGGCAGCGTCTCCCAGGCGGGGAAGTGGGCGACGGCGCCCTCGCCGAGGAAGGCGGCGAGGTCGTCGCAGACCGCCTCGGCGTCGCGCTCGTTCGGCACGACGACGAGGAGCGGGCCGGTCCGCTCGGCGAGCAGCGCGAGCGTGTAGGCGCGCAGCGCCGGCCCGACGCGCAGCTCACCGGGGTGCTCGAGGAGCTCGGTGAGCTGGGTCCGTCCGGGTGCGAGGAGGGCAGCGAGCGGCGCCGCAGGGGATCCGGCCATGGTCGAGAGCCATGGTGACGTGGCCGGTCCCGTGAGGCAAGCTCCCGCGGTGGGCGCCGGCAGCCGATCTCTTTAGCGACCCGATCCGGCGAGGACGCGCGCGACGAGCAGGGAGCTCACGGCGACGAGGGCGAACCCGCCCGCGGCCAGCCACCACCAGACGACGCTCTCCTGGCTCACGGCGAGCCAGGACCAGAGGGCCGTGACCACGACCGAGCCGGCGAGGCCGAGGAGCATCGCCGCGATCAGCGGCGCGCTCAGCGCCGGCCGTGCCGGCAGGGTGACGACGACCGGCTCACGGCGGGCGTGAGGCTGCGGGCGACCCGCGGCGATGGTGGTCGTCGCGGCCTGGTGGGGCGCGGTTCTCGGGCGCGTGCGCTCGACGTGGCGCCTCGCGTCGTCGGCGTAGGCGTGAAGGAGATCGTCGGGGATGAAGCTCGGGAGCTCGGCGGGCAGGGACATGGCTGCCTCCTCGGCTGGGCTGGCGGACGGGCGCCAGCGGCGATTGCGGTC
This sequence comes from Egibacteraceae bacterium, assembly GCA_035540635.1. Taxonomy (NCBI): domain Bacteria; kingdom Bacillati; phylum Actinomycetota; class Nitriliruptoria; order Egibacterales; family Egibacteraceae; species Egibacteraceae bacterium. The sequence goes on from DATLGH010000019.1 coordinate 28,035, forward strand.
AGGCGGGATTCGGTGCCACCGCGTCCTCGGACGGGTCGCAGACGCGATCCGTGTCCGGCGCGGCCGGCGTCAGGCCGGCCGGGTCCAGCGCCACCGGCGTGTGCTTCATGCCGGCGATGCGGCTCGTCGGGTCGAGGGCGTCGCTCGTGAGGTCGTTGATCCCGGGCCAGTGGTAGCCCACGAACAGCGTGTCGCGCCGCAGGTGGGGGTTGGGGGCCCAGGACAGCTCCACGGCGCCCTGGCGGGACGCGACGCGCGCGTGTGCGCCCTCGACGAGCCCGACGGCGGCGGCCGTCTGCGGATGCACCTCGAGCACCGGCCCCGGCGTCTTGCGGACGAGGTCGGGGATGCGCCGCGTCTGGTTGCCCGACAGGTAGTGGTCGCGCACCCGCCCGGTGGCGAGCACGAGCGGGTAGGCGCCGCCGGCCGGCACGGTGGGCCCGGTGGGCTCGATGGGCGTGAACCGCGCTCGCCCGTCGGGGTGGGCGAACCGGTCGAGGTGCAGCCGGGGCGTTCCCTCCGGCCGGTGGCGCGGGGCGGGCCAGAAGATGCCGCCGCGGTCCCGCAGCGCCTCCCAGTCCAGGCCGGAGTAGTCGGCGGGGCCTCCCTCGCTCACCCGGCACAGCTCCGCGAACACCTCCCGGCCGGTGTGGAAGTCGAAGTGGTGCCGCACGCCGAACCGGTGCGCCAGCCCGCGGAGCACGTCGAGGTCGCCGCGCACCGCCTGGGGGGGCACCGCCTGGTCCACCCGCACGACGCGCCCGTCGGTGGTCGTGATCGTCCCCTCGTCCTCGGCGAACGTCGAACCGGGCAGCACGACGGTGGCGTGGCGGCAGGTCTCGGAGAAGAACGGGTCGACGACGACGAGGTGCTCGAGCGCGTCGAGCGCGGCCCGCACCGCCCCCGAACGCGGTCCCGACACCGCAGGGTTGGTGGACAGCACGAGCGCCCCGGCAACCTCACCGCGCCGCGCGGCGGCGAGGATCTCGACGTAGGTCAGGCCCCGTCCGGGCAGCTCGCCGGGGTGCACGCCCCACCGCGCCGCGACGACCGCCCGGTCGGCGGGGTCGTCGATCGTGCGGTAGCCCGGCAGCTGGTCGCAGCGCTGCCCGTGCTCACGGGCGCCCTGGCCGTTGCGCTGCCCGGTGAGGGTGACGATCCCCGAGCCCCGCCGCCCCGCGTGACCCGCCGCCAGCGCGAGGTTGATCCAGGCGAGGACGTTCGCCGTCCCGGTGACCTGCTGCTCGCAGCCGCGCGCGTGCAGGAGCAGCGCCCGCTCACTGCGGCCGAGCAGGCGCGCGAGCGCGCTGATGCCGGCTGCGGGCACGCCGGTGACGGCGGCGGTGCGCGCGAGCGTCCACGGCTCGGCGGCCCGCCGGGCCTCGCCGTAGCCGACGGTGCGGTCGGCGACGAACGCGTCGTCGACGAGGCCTAGGACGTCGAGCTCGCGCAGCAGCCCCGTGGCGAGCGCGGCGTCGGTTCCCGGACGCAGCGCGAGATGGAGGTCACCGTCGCGCACGAGCGTGCCACCGCGCGGGTCGACGACGGCCACGCGTGCGCCCCGCCGCCGCGCCCGCTGCAGGTGCGGCATGAACAGCGGGTAGGCGTCGGGCAGGTTCGCACCGATCACGACGACCGCGTCGGCGTCGGCGACGTCGGTCAGGGGGGTCATCGCCCGGTCGAGGCCGAACGCGCGCACCGCCGCCGCGCCCGCCGAGGACATGCAGAGCCGTCCGTTGGGGTCGACGTGCGGCGTGCGCAGGGCCAGGCGCGCGAACTTGCCGACGAGGTAGGCCTTCTCGTTCGTGAGCGAGGCGCCGGTGAGCACGGCGTTCGCCGCGTCGCCCCGGCGCTCGCGAATCCGCAGGAAGCCGGTCGCGGCCACGTCGAGCGCCTCGTCCCAGCCGACCTCGACGAAGCGGTCCCCCCGGCGCACGCGCGGCAGCCGCAGCCGTTCGGGGTGGTGGACCTGCTGCCAGGCCGTGACGCCTTTCGCGCACAGGCCCCCGGACGAGAACGGTGACTGCCGCCACTTCGCGTAGCCGGTGACCGTCTGTCCGCGCGTCACGAGCTTCAGCCCGCAGTTGAGCGAGCAATAGGGGCAGTGGGTCGTGGTCTCCTTCTCCATCGCCGGGCACGGTAGGCAGAGGGCGTTTCGCGCGGGTTGGTCGAACGTGTCGGCGCGGTGAACGCTGCGTCGCGCGGGGACCCGACCGGGTTTTCGTCGTGCCGTCATCTCGGCGTAGCGGTGCGCGAACACGCAGGGCGCACGGTGGCGGCACCATCCCCGAACCGTGCGCCCCCCGGAGGTCACGATGCGCCGCACCGATGCTGTCGGACGGCTGACGTCCCTGTGGTCGTTCTCCGGTCGCTTCCGGATCCTGCACCTCACGTGGTTCGCGTTCTTCCTGTCGTTCGTCGTCTGGTTCAACTTCGCGCCGTTCGCGTCGACGATCGGCCGCCAGCTCGGCTTGGACCGCACCCAGCTGGCGACGCTTGCGCTCTGCAACGTCGCGCTGACCGTGCCGGCCCGCATCCTCATCGGCATGGCCCTCGACCGCTGGGGCCCCCGGCGGGTGTACGCCGCCATCCTCGTCTACGCCTTCGTGCCCTGCACGCTGTTCGCCCTCGCCACGACGTTCCCCACGATGGTCGCCAGCCGTCTTGCTCTCTCGGTCGTCGGCGCCGGTTTCGTCGTCGGCATCCGCATGGTGGCCGAGTGGTTCCCGCCCCGCGAGGTCGGCATGGCCGAGGGCGTCTACGGGGGGTGGGGCAACTTCGGCTCGGCGGCTGCGGCCTTCACGCTGCCGACCGTGGCGGCGGTGGTGGGCGGCGCCGACGGCTGGCGGTGGGCGATCGGGCTCACCGGGGTGATGGCCCTCGGCTACGGGCTGTTCTACCTGCGTGCGGTGCGGGACACCCCCGACGGGGACGCGTACCTCGCGCCGCGCCGGCAGGGGGCGCTCGAGGTGACGAGCCGGGCCGGCGTCGTGGGCCTCATAGCGCTGCAGGTGCCCCTGGTCGGCGTCCTCGCGCTGCTCGCCTGGCGGCTGCGCCTCGTCGGTTTCCTGTCACCGGCCGCGATGTGGGCGGCCGTCGGCCTGCTCGTCGTCGTCCTGGCCGTCCAGGTGCGGGGCATCCTCCGGGTGAACCGGCCCGCGCGGGCGGGCGCCTATGGGACCGACGACGCCTACCCGTTCCGGTCCGTGGCCATCCTCAGCCTCGCCTACGCGGTCACGTTCGGCTCCGAGCTCGCCGTCGTGTCGATGCTGCCGACCTTCTTCGGGGAGACCTTCGGTCTCGGCGTCGTCGCCGCCGGGGCGATGGCGAGCGCGTTCGCGTTCGTGAACCTCGTCGCCCGACCGGTCGGCGGGCTGTCGAGCGACCTGCTCGGCAGCCGGCGACGCACGCTGCTCACGCTGCTCGTGTGCCTCGCCGCGGGCTACGGTCTCGTCGCCGTGATCGGTCCGTCGTGGCCGGTCGCTCTGGCGGTGCTCGCCGTGATGGCCTGCTCGTTCTTCGTGCAGGCCGGCGAGGGGGCCACGTACGCGATCGTGCCGCTGGTCAAGCGGCGGGTGAGCGGCCAGATCGCCGGCATCGTCGGTGCCTATGGCAACGTCGGGGCCCTGCTCTACCTCACGCTGCTCATCTTCGCCGGGCCGACGGTCTTCTTCGCGGTCATCGGGGCGTCCGCGCTCGTCGCAGCACTCGCCTGCCGGTGGCTGCCGGAGCCCGAGGGCAGCTTCGATTCGGCGCACGTGCGCGACGCCGCCGAGGTGCGACCCATCGTTCACGCGGCGGAAACGCCCGCGTAGCGCATCCCTCATCGGCGCTCGCCACCCTGGGTTCCAACCGGCAAATGGGCCGTCACAGCCGTCGGAGGCCCGTCACACGAGAGGAGGGGCGTCCGTGCACGACCTGCGGATCGGCGTCACCGGCGACCGCAAGGGTCGCGAGCTCGTCGACGCGCTCGCACGCCACGGGGCGCGGGTGGTCCACGGGCCGACGGTCACCTCGGTGCCGCCCCCCTGCGACCGGCTTCTCGTCGAGGAGACCGACGCGATCCTCGAGGCCCGCCCCGCCTGGCTCGTGGCCTCGACCGGCGCCGGCATGCGCGCCTGGGCGCAGGCGGCCGAGGCGCACGGTCGGGGGGCCGCGCTGCGCGCGCTCGTCGGCGCCACGCCGGGCGTCGCACGAGGGCCCAAGGCGCTCGGCGGGTTGCGCACGCTCGGCGGCGATGCGGTGTTCGTCTCGCCGCAGGAGACCGACGCGGACGTCGCGGACTGGCTGGCCGCCCATGTCGTGCGCGGCGAAGCCGTGGCGGTGCAGGTCCACGGCGCCGACAGCGGAGCGGCCTACGCCGGTCTCGGCGACCTCGGAGCCCGGGTGCTGCGGGCGTCGGCGTACCGCTGCGTGCTGCCGCTCGATCTCGGACCGGCGCACCGGCTGGTGCGCGCGGTCGCCGACGGCGCCCTCGACGTCGTCGTCGCGACGAGCTCCCCGGCGGTCACCAACCTCTTCACGATCGCCGACGAGGCGGGCCTGCGACGTGCGGCCACGCTTGCGCTCCGCACCTCGGTGGCGGCCGCCGCCGTCGGACCGGTCACAGCCCGGGCCTTCGAGGCCGCCGGCGTACCCGTCGCGGTCATGCCGACCCGCTACCGCACCGCCGACCTCGTCCGGGCGTTACAGGGGTGGGCGCAACGGCGCCGCATGGTGCCCGCCGCCGTCCACGAGCGCATCGAGCTCGTCCCCGACACCTGCATCGCCCGGTCGGGCGCGCACGCCGTCGCCCTCGGCCCGCGCGAGTTCGCGGTGCTCGCCGCCCTCGTCCGCCGGCCCGAGGTGGTGTGCACCCCGACGCAGCTCGCCCGGGAGGCGTGGGGACACGAACCGCCGGAGGACCCCACGCAGGTCAAGCACCAGATCAGCCGCCTGCGCCGCAAGCTCGGCTCCGCCGGGGCGTGCCTCGAGACGGTCCGGGGGGTCGGCTACCGCTACCGCCCGCTGCAGAGCGCAAGCCAGGAGGACGACGACATGACGAACCTCGACGCCCACGGGATCGGCATGCTGCGATGAAGGGCCCCGACATCCCCGCCGCCAAGCGCGCCGGTCTGCCCGTCGACCTCGACCGCCTCACGGCGGACGGCGACGCGTGGCTGTCACCCGAGGAGCGCTACGCGCTGAAGATGCACGGCGTCTGCGCGCAGGCACAGGCCGGTGTGTTCATGATCCGCGTGCGCGTCCCCGGTGGTCGCCTTCCGGCCGGCACCGCGCGCGGCGTCGCGCGTGTCGCCGAGCGCCACGGCCGGGGCTGGGTGCACCTCACGACCCGACAGCAGTTCGAGCTCCACCACGTTGCGGCCCGGGATGTCACCGCGGTGCTCGCCGCCATCGCCGACCTCGGTCTGACGACGAGCTCGACCTGCGGGCACACGATGCGCAACGTCATGGCCTGCGCGGACGCCGGCGTGGGCCTCGACGAGCCGTTCGACTGCCTTCCCGACGCCCGAGCCGTCTCCGACGCGGTCCTCGCCCGCTCCGCCGACCTCAACTGCCGGCTGCCGTCGCGCGTGAACATCGCGTTCGGCGGCTGCCCGCCCTGCCGGGACCACGCCCGGGTGAACGACGCCGGCTTCGTGTCGACCGTCCGGGAGGACGGTGCGCTCGGCTACGAGCTGTTCGCCGGCGGCAGCGCCGGCAAGGCGCCGTTTCTCGCCGTCCCGCTCGAGCAGTTCGTGCCCCGCCACGACGCCGTCGCCGCGGCCGAGGCCCTCGTCGAGGTCTTCGCCGCCCACGGCGACGTCGACCGCCCCGCGAAGGGGCGGATGAAGTTCCTCATCCGCGACCTCGGGGAGCTGCGCTTCGCCGAGCTGTTCGCCGCGGCCTACGACGGGGCGCGCGGCCGTCCGCGGCCCGCGCCCGCGCCGGTCGCGCCCGCCGACGACACCCAGGTGGCCGCCGTGCTCGCGTGCGCCCCGCCCGGGGGGTGGAGCAGCGGGGTGCGGCCGCAGCGCACGCCCGGCCGTGCGCTCGTCACGGTGGCGGTCCCGCTCGGCGACGTCGACGGCGAGGACCTGCGGATGCTCGCCCGCCTGGCCGAGGAGCTCGGCGACGCGACGCTGTACCTCACCCGCAACCAGAACGTCGCCCTGCGCGACGTCGCGCTCGAGGCCGTGCCGCACGTGCGGCAGCGCCTCGCGTCGTGTGGCCTGGGGGTGCGGGGGGCCGACCAGGCAAGTGACGTCCGCGCCTGCACCGGCGGGCCGGTCTGCGCGCTGGCGATCACCCCCGCGCAGTCCGCCGGTGCCGCCCTTGCCGCCCACCCGGCGCTCGCACGCAACACCGGCTTGCGGGTGCACGTCTCGGGATGCCCGAACTCGTGCGCCCAGCACCAGATCGCCGACCTCGGGTTCTCCGGGGGCAAGGTCACGGTGGGCGGCTCTCCGGTGCTCGGGTACCAGGTCTGGCTGGGCGGCGACGTCCCCGCGGGCGTCTTCGGCCGCGTCGTCGGCCGGGTGGCGGAGGCCGACGTACCGGCGATCACCGAGGCGGTGACCGGCATCTGGGAGGCACTGCGCCACCGTGGCGAGACGCTGTCGCAGACGGTCAACCGCCTGGGCGTCGACGCGTTCAAGGCGCACATCGACGCCCTGTGCGCCGGTCGCTGGGCGCCCGGTCCGGAGCCGGCGCACGCCGAGCCCGACCGGTCGCTTCCCCTCGTGGGCGTGGCGTGATGGTCGCCTCCACCAGACGGGTGGTGCGCGTGGCGACGGTCGCCGACCTGCCGCCGCGTCACCTGCACACCCTCACCGTGCAGGACCGGTCCGTCGTCGTCGTGAACCTCGGCGGCGCCTTCGTCGCCTTCGACGGCTCCTGCACGCACGCCGGCGGGCCACTCGGCGAGGGCCGCGTCGTCGACGGCGAGCACCTGCGGTGCCCGTGGCACGGGGCCCGCTTCGTCCTGCGCACGGGCGCCCCCTGCGACGCGGGTCCTGCCCGCAAGCCGCTGCGCCTCTATCCCGTGCACGTCGACGGCGACGACGTCCTCGTCACCCTCGGCTGACCCCCGCTCGAGGCCGTCTACCGCAGCACCGCCGGGCGACGAGGGGGGCGCCCGGCGGTCAGCCGGGATGCCGGCCGGGGTCCCGCCCGCCCCGGTCGGCGAGCAGGCCGGTGTCGGCGCACACATCGACGCACCACCGCCAGAGGCCGGCGATGGGCGAACGGTCGCCCGTGGTCGCCAGGCGCGCCGGGCATCCGAGGGGCGTGTAGGCAGCGGGCACGTCGTCGTCCGCGGAGCCCTCGGCGAGCACGACGCTGTGCGGGGCGCCGTCGCTCTCCTGGACGGCGAACCGGCCGGCGTCGAACCAGCCGGGCCGGTCGCGTCCTTCCTCCGGCGTGTCGTCAGCCGCCGACAGCAGGTTGCGGTACGTGCGCAACGCCCCCTCCTGGCTCATCGCCGCCAAGCGGTGGGCCGGGGCGACGCTTCTCGCCATGACCTTGCGCTGGGCGGCCGGGGGCAGTCCCAGGGCGGCGAGCCTGCGGGACATGACCTCGGCGAGCTGGACGCAGACGCTGCTGCCGAACTGCATCCCCCCGTAGAGGAAGGTCTGCGTGTCACGCAACCTCGCGAGCGTCCGACGGTCGGCGCCTGCGCTGAACAGCGGCACGAGCGCGTCGAGGCGCTCGACGACCCACCCGAGGTCCGCGTGACGCTGCGCGCCGAGCTCACGGTGCAGGTGGAGCACGGTCGTGTCGACGAGAGCCTTCCAGAGCTCGAAGAACGAGGTGATCGACCCTTCCTCGTAGGGCTCCGGGTGGACCTTCAGCATCCCCCACTCGGAGAACATCGACCGCGCCAGGCCGTACGGCGGATACGACGCGCGGTCGAGCAGCACGCGCCGCATGATCGCGTCCGCGAGCAGCGCCGTCAGCGCGTAGAGCTCCACCCGCAGCCCGTCGAGCACCTCACGCCGCGTCTCCGGTGGGCCGCCGGCCAGCTCTTTGCGGTCGGGAAGCGCCTCGAGGCCATCCGCCCCGCGGGCACGAAGAGCCGTCAACCGCAGCGCAACACGCCCACCCTTGGCCACACCCGTACTGTGCCAGTGCCCGGCACGGACCCGCAACGCGCGCGGGCGTCGGGTCAGGACCGGCCCGTGCCGCCCGCTTGCGGCCAGGTGTGAAGCCCGACGAGGCTGCGCAGGTACACCGAGACGTGCGCCGCGTCGAGGACGAGACGGGCGGCCCGGCCGTCGGGGGGCCGCTGGAGCGCCGTGAGGGCGCGGGACAGCTCGTAGACGAGCGCGTCGACCGCGGCGGCCGCCTGGCGGCAGGTCGCGCCGATCGGCGAGTCGGTGCCGACCGCGCCAGGCGTGCCTGCGACGTCCTCGCCGAGCCCCTCGACGAGGTTGGCCTGGAACTCGTCGACCGCGGCGAGCACACTCCCGAGCGCCTCGACGTGCACGTCCACGCAACGATGGGCGAGGTCGGGGGGAACCGCCCGCACGAGCCGGTGCAACGCCGTGGGGAACTCCTCGCCACCCCGCGACATGCGCCAGTGCATCCCGCCGAGGATGCTCGCGGGGTCGTTCCAGCACAGCTGCACGGTGTCGGCGGGCTGCGCGCCGCTCACCTCGTCGGGCCCTTGGCGTGATGGCGGTTCTGCGCTCCCTCCAGGCCCTCGGCGAGGAGGTCGAGGACCGCGTCGGCAGCCCGCTCGATGGCGATGTCCGCCGCTTCCCGGTCCTTCGCGCCGAAGCGCTTCAGCACGTAGTCCGCGGGGTCCTGACGACCAGGCGGACGATCGATCCCGATCCGGACCCGCAGGAAGTCGGGGCTGCCGATGCGCTGCTGGATGCTCGCCAGCCCCTTGTTGCCGCCGGTGCCGCCGCCGCGCTTCAGACGGACCGTGCCGAGCTCGAGGTCGATGTCGTCGTGGACGACGATCAGCCGCTCGACGGGCACCTTGTAGAAGGCCATGAGAGCCTGCACCGGGCCGCCCGCGGTGTTGTAGTACCCGAACGGCCGGCAGAGGGACAGCGGCGTGCGGTCGAGGCCGGAACCCTGGAACGTGTCCGCGACCTGGGCCTTGGCCTTGTGCGGCTTGAACGACGCACCGAGCCGGTCGGCGAGCAGTCGCACGGTGTCCGCTCCGACGTTGTGGCGGGTGCCGCCGTACTCCGCCTCGGGGTTGCCGAGACCGACGACGAGCCAGCGGGGCGCGCTCACCGGTGCGCGTCGGACGCGATCGAGCAGCCCCATGGCCGCCCGCGCGGACTACGGACCCGCGGTCGCGTCGGCGGAGTCCTCGGGCGTGTCGGCGGCGCCCTGCACGGCCCCCTCCACGTCCCCGAGCGGCTCGAGGGGCGCCCCCGCCTCGGTGTCGGGGACGTCGAGCGCCGGCACGACGAGCGTGACCACCGTGCGCTCCGGGTCCTCGAGCGACTCCACGCCTGCCGGGAGCACGAGGTCGGCCACCCGCTTCACGTCACCGACCGCCATGTCGGAGATGTCGAGGACGATCTGGTCGGGCACCTCGAGGGGCAGCACCTCGACCGGCACGGTGTGGAGCTGCTGCTCGACGACCCCGCCCTCCTCCTCGCCGGGCGCGGTGCCCTCGGTGACGACCGGCACGTCGACGGTGATCTTCACCGACCGCGACACGGTGACGAAGTCGGCGTGCAGGAAGTGCCGCTTGACGGGGTGGCGCTGGATCTCCCGCGCGATGACGAGCTGCTCCTGCTCGTCGACCCTCAGGTTGATGATCGCGTTCAGCCCGGCGTCGGTGTGCAGCGCGTGGTAGAGGTCGAGGGCGTCGACGGAGATGGCCGTCGGCTCGTCGAGGTCGGCACCGTACGCGATGGCGGGCACCCGGCCCTCGCGGCGCAGCGCGCGGGCCTCACCCTTTCCCGAGCCCGCGCGCAAGCGGGCGGCGAGGGCGACCTGATCGGCCATGGTGACACTCCTGTGGGGAAACGCGGAAAGGCGGCGCGGACGCGCGCGCACGCCTGCGTAGTCTAGCCGCGGCCCGCGCGCCCGGACAACGCTACTGGTTCTGGTCGTCGAACAGCTCGCTGACCGACTCGTCTTCGAAGATCGCCTTCATGGTGCTCGCGACGATGGGCGCGATCGACACGACCGACACCTTGTCCGTGCAGTCCGCCGGCAGCGGCAGCGTGTTCGTCAGGACGACGCGCTCGATGGACGAGCGTTCGATGCGTCCGCACGCGGGGCCGGACAGCACGGGGTGCGTCGCGCACGCGATAACCCGCTCCGCCCCGTGGTCGATGAGCGCCTCGGCCGCACCGCAGATCGTGCCCGCCGTGTCGATCATGTCGTCGACGAGCACACAGGTCCTGCCCTGCACCTCCCCGACGACCGCGAGGGTCTTTGCGACGTTGTGCGCGGTGCGGGTCTTCGCGACGAACGCCATGCTCGCGTTCGGCAGCCGCGACGCGAACTTCTCCGCGAGCCGCACCCGGCCTGCGTCGGGTGATGCCACGACGAGCTCCTGCTCGTCGAAGTGCTCGATGAGCCAGCCGACGAGCAGCGGCAGCGCGGTGAGGCTGTCGAGCGGATCGTCGAGGAAACCCTGGATCTGCTGGGTGTGGAGGTCGACCGACACGACGCGGTCGGCTCCGGCGACAGCGAGCATGTCGGCGAGCAGCTTCGCGGTGATGGGTTCTCGCGAGCGCGTCTTCTTGTCCTGCCGGGCGTAGCCGTAGTAAGGCACGACCGCGGTGATGCGCTTGGCGGACGCTCGCTTGGCCGCGTCGATGAGGATGAGCTGCTCCATGATGTTCTCGTTCACCGGCGCGCAGTGCGTCTGGATCACGAAGACGTCGGATCCCCGCACGTTCTCGCGGTAGCGGCAGTAGATCTCGCCGTTGGCGAAACGGTGGATGTCGACGTCGCCGAGACGCATGCCGAGATGGTCCGCGACCTCCTGGGCGAGCTCCGGGAACCCGCGCCCGGAGAAGATCTGCATCCGCTTCTTGGTGACGACCTCCATGCGCGCGGGGCTCCTCCTAGTGGCGGCTGCGTCTGCGGTCGGCGTACCCGGCGACCGTGCGCTGCTCACCACGCTCGACGGCGAGCGCACCTTCGGGGACGTCCTTCGTGATGACCGACCCGGCACCCGTGTACGCGCGGGCACCGACCTCGACCGGCGCGACGAGCATCGTGTCGCTGCCGATGAACGCGCCGTCCCCGATGACCGTCGGGTGCTTGTCCCGCCCGTCGTAGTTGACGGTGACGGTGGCGGCGCCGATGTTGACGTCCCGGCCCACCGTGGCGTCCCCCACGTACGACAGGTGGGGCACCTTGCTGCCCTCACCGATCACCGACTGCTTGATCTCCACGAACGCGCCAACCTTCGCGCCGCGCTCGAGCCGCGCGCCCGGCCGCAGGTAGGTGAACGGCCCGACGGTGACGCCGGGCCCGACCGAGGCCCCGACGAGCACGCTGTGGGTGACCGTTGCGCCCGCCTCGACGGTCGCATCGACGAGCCGGCTGGTGGGACCGATGTCGGCCGCCTCCCCGATCACGCAGCGCCCCTCGAGATGCGTCCCGGGACGCAGGACCGCGTCGGCGGCCACGGCCGCGTCAGCGTCGACGTAGGTGGTCGCCGGGTCGACGACGGTGACACCGCCGCGCATGAGCCGTTCGAGCACCCTGCGACGCAGCACCGCGGCGGCGTCGGCCAGCTGCACCCGGTCGTTCACGCCCGCGACGAGCTCGGCCGGGGCCATGACGGCGTCGGCGGCGAGCGGTCCGACCACGTCGGTCAGGTACTCCTCACCCTGGGCGTTGTCGGTGGAGAGCGCCCCGAGGGCCGAGACGAGCGGCCCGCGCGCGAACGCGTAGATCGACGTGCCGACCTCGTCGACCGTGCGCTCCGCCTCCGTCGCGTCGCGCTCCTCCACGATGCGCACGACCTGACCGGCGCCGTCGCGCAGCACCCGACCATAGCCGGTCGGATCGGCGAGGCGGGTGGACAGGAGCGTGACGGGCCGCGCCCCGTGCCCGTCGAGCAACGCCCGCAGCGGCTCGGCGGTGACCAGCGGCACGTCGCCGGGCAGGACGAGGACGGTGTCGACGCCGTCGAGCGCGCCGGCGTCCACCACTTGGCGAACCGCGTGGCCTGTCCCGCGCTGCTCCGCCTGGGTGACGGTCACGAGGCCGGCGAGTCCCGACGACTCGGCCTCCGCGCGGACCTCGTCCGCCTGGTGCCCGACGACGACGACGACCCGGTCGAGCCCGAGCGGTCGCAGGGCCTCGAGCACCCACCGCAGCATGCTGCGGCCGGCGAGCTCATGGAGCACCTTGGCGCGCTCGGACCGGAAGCGGGTTCCCATGCCGGCGGCAAGGACGACTGCGGCACGCATGTCAGCCGCGCCGGCAGGGCGGTGGCTGGGAGGGAAGGGATCGAACCTTCAACTTCGACTCCAAAGGACGACGTGATGCCATTTCACCACCTCCCACCGTCCCTCGACGGAACCGGCCGGCAGCTCCGGAACGGGGGCGCGCACGCCCAGGCTAGCGGATCAGGCCGGGGCGTCCGGGGGATCACCGACCGTCGGACAGCTCCGGTCCCCCGGCGGGTGACTGGGCGACGACGACGCGCGCGAAGCGGCCGGCGACCCGCTCGGCGATGCGGTGCGCCGCCACGGCGTCCTCGGCGAGGGCGAGGAGCGTCGGGCCGCTGCCCGACAGCATCGCGCCGAGGGCGCCCGCGTCGAGCAGGGCCTTGCGGTCCACCTCGAGCTCCGGGCGGAGCGAGAAGGCGGCGGCCTCGAGGTCGTTGTGCAGGGCGGCGCCGAGCGCCACGGGATCCTGCACCCGCAGCGCCTGCAGGACGGCGTCCGGCTCGACCTCGCTCGGCCGGCAGTGACGGTCCCACGCGCGGTACACCTGCGCGGTGGGCAGCTGGTCGGCCGCCTGGCACACGACCCAGTGGAAGGTGCCTCTGCAGAGCACACGGGCGAGCGCGGTGCCGCGACCGGTGGCGAGCGCGGTGCCGCCGACGAGACAGAACGGCACGTCGCTGCCGAGGCTGGCGGCGACGGTGCGCAGCTCGTCACGGGTGAGGTCGCAGCCCCACAGCTCGTTCAGCGCCACGAGCGCGGCCGCGGCGTCGGCCGACCCTCCGGCCATGCCGCCGGCCACGGGGATGCGCTTGCGCAGGTCGAGGACCGTGCGCGGTTCTCCCGTTCCGGCGTCCGGGCCGGCGGAGCGGTCCCAGTCCCGCCCGCCGGTGACCCCCCCGGATCCGAGCTCCGCCTCGAGGATGCCGGCGGCCCGTCCGAGCGCGACGGCGGCGCGGGCGGCGAGGTTGTCGCCGGCGGGGGGCAGGCCCTCCTTGGCGTCGTGCCAGAGCTCGACGCGCATGCGTCGGCGGCCGGCGGGGTGGTGACCGCGGCCCGGCGGGCCGACCACGCCGGCGTGCAGCTCGTCGAACAGCGACACCGTCTGCAGGACGGTGACGAGGTCGTGGTAGCCGTCGGCCATGCGGCCCCGGACGGCGAGGAACAGGTTGACCTTCCCGGGAACGCGCACCGCCACGGAAGGGCCGTCGGCGGTCATCTCCCGGCTCACGGGTGGCGCCCCTTGTCTGCTGCCGTTCCGGCGCCGATGGTAGGGGGAGTCCGGGAGTATGAGCAAAGCACCTACCGGACCCCCAGCGTGGCCGCCAGGCGCACCCAGGCGTCGAGGTCGAGCTCTTCGGCACGGGCGCCGGGGTCGAGCCCGCTGGCCCGCAGCGCATCCTCCACGGCCCCCGGGGGGTGCACGGCGCCGAGGGCGTTGCGGAGGCGCTTGCGCCGCTGCGAGAAGCCCGCGCCGACAAGCCGGAACAGGCCCGCCCGGTCGACCGGATACGCCCACGGTCGGGGGACGAGGCGCACGGTGACGCTTTCGACGTTGGGCACCGGATAGAACGCGGCCCGGCTGACCGCGGCGACGACGGCGACGTCGGCGAACGCGGCCATCTTCACGCTGACCGCCCCGTACTGCGGACCGCCCACACGCGCCGCCCAGCGCTCCCCGACCTCGCGCTGGACCATGACGTGCAGGCGCGTGAAGACCCCGGCGGCGAGGGCATCGAGCACCAGCGGTGTGGCGACGTTGTACGGGAGGTTCGCGACGAAGGCTGCCGGACCACCGTCGACGAGGACGGCGAGGTCCACGGACAGGGCGTCGCCGTGCACGACCCGCACCTGCGGGTCCCACCCCAGGGTGGTCTGCAGCACGCGCACGAGGCCGGCGTCGATCTCCACCGCCACGACACGGGCGCCCGCCGCCCGCAGCGCGCGTGTGAGGCTGCCGACGCCTGGTCCCACCTCACACACGAGCTCGCCGGGGCGGACACCGGCGTCGCGCACCGTCTTGCGCACGGTGTTGGGATCGACGACGAAGTTCTGCCCGTGGGTCTTGCGGGGTGCGACGGCATGCGCGGCGAGCAGGCGGCGCACGTCACGGGGGGTCAGCAGCGGGTGGGCGGCCTCACCACTCGAGTCGGACATCGAGGATCCCCGCCCCCCGCGGGCCGATGCTCCAGAAGGCGGCCTGGGAGAGGTCGATGACGCGGCCCTCGACGAACGGCCCGCGGTCGTTGACCCGCACGGTGACCGACTTGCCGTTGGCGTGGTTCGTGACGGTTACCCGGGTGCCGAGCGGCAGCGTCCGGTGCGCCGCGGTCATCGCCTCGGGATCGTACGGCTCCCCGCTCGCGGTCGGCTCGCCGTCGAAGGACGCGGCGTACTTCGACGCCCGCCCCTGCTCGGCGCGGGCCGCGGCCGGGGCGGCAACGGGCTGCGGCTCGGCGCGGGGCGTCCCCGCCGGCACGGGTGCGGGCGGCGGGGGAGCCGGCCGGGGGGACGGCGCCGACGCCGCGGTGCCGACCTCGACGACGGCGTGTCGCGGCTTGCGGACGACGCGGTGGGCCGTCGGCGCCCGCGACTCCTCGACCCCGTCGACGCGGACGACGGCATCCACGACCTCGCGCAGCCCCTCCTCGCCGGGCACGACCTCGCGGTGCTGGCCCCGCCGGAGGTCCGCGGTGGGCCGCTCCACGACGCGGAAGCCGATCTGCTCCTCGCGCGTCTCCTCGGCGACGGTCACGCGCTGGACGACGACGCGCTCGCCCTCCTGCGGGGCGGCGTCGAGCGCGGGCGTCACGCGGTCGTCCGGGCCGGCGCCGACGCCGAGCCCGTCGAGGACCGCCCGGACGGACGGCGCGTCGGTGATGACCTCGTGCTCCGCACCGTCGACGGCCACGGTGATCGCCACCGGCGTGCTCACCTCGACGACCATGCCGCTGCGCACGGGGGTGAGTCGGGCGGGTCGCACGACGTCGCGCCGACCGCCCCCCTCACCGAGCTCGGCGAGGACCTCCTCGACGGTCAGCGAGGTGGAGATGACGCGCCGCTCCGTCGCGCCCACGAGCAGGGTCAGCTCCCTGGCGTGCACCAGCTCCACGAGGGCTCCGTGGACCAGCGGCGTGTCGGGATCGGGGCGAAGCTCGTCGTGGTCGCCGACCGCGACCCCCGCCCGCTCGAGGAACTCCCCCACGGTCGCGGCGTGGGTCGTGCGCTGCTCGAGCTGCCCGTCGACGATGAGGGCGACGTCCTTCTCCCCGGCGATGAGGCCGAAGCCGAGCACGGCGACGAGCACGCAAACGCCCAGGCGGGCGAAGAGGGGGACCATGGACCGAACCTAGCAAGCGACGCCTGCGGGGCCAAACGCGGTCAGGGTCCGTCCGGCGACCCGGGCAGTGCGAACAGGCGCCGAGCGTTCTCGCTCGTACGGCGCGCCATCTCCTCGGCGTCGAGCCCGTGCAGCTCGGCGAGCTGCGCGACGGTGAGCGGCACCCGCGCCGGCTCGTTCGGGCGTCCCCGGTAGGGATGCGGGGACAGGTACGGCGAGTCGGTCTCGGCGACGATGAGCTCGAGCGGGGCGGCGGCGGCGGCTTTCCGCAGCTGCGGTGCGTTCGTGAACGTCACGTTCCCGGCGAAGGACACGTACCAGCCCCGCTCGGCGCAGATCTCGACGAGCTCCTCGGTGCCGGAGAAGCAGTGGAACACCGTGCGGGCGGGCGCCCGCTCGTCGTCGAGCACGGCGACCACGTCCTCGTGCGCGTCGCGGTCGTGCACGACGAGCGCCCTGTCGAGCTCCTTCGCGAGACGGATGTGCTCCCGGAACGACTCCTCCTGGCGGACGCGCGGCGAGTGGTCGCGGAAGTAGTCGAGGCCCGTCTCGCCGATGGCGACCACTCGCGGGTGCTCGGCCAGTGTCGCAAGCCGGGCGAGGACGTGGTCGGTCGCCTCGATGGCGTTGTGGGGGTGGATGCCCACCGCCGCGTAGACGCCGGCGTAGCTCGACGCGGATCGTACGCACTCCGCGGAGGACGCGAGGTCCACGCCGACGGTGACGAGGGTCGTGACGCCGGCCTCCCGGGCGCGGGCGACGACATCGTCGACGGGTTCACCGTCGATGAGCTCCAGGTGGCAGTGCGTGTCGGTGTACACGGCGGCGGCGGTCTCCGACAGCGGTCGTCGGTTCGGGTGCGTGGCAACGCCCGCAACCTCTCGTGGGCGGCCCGCGCACGATAGCAGCGATGGCCGCCCGGCGCGACGGGCTCGCGTCCGCGCCGTCAGGATGAGGGGCTGGGCGGATCACGCCGGCCGAAGGGCACCGCAAAGCGGACATCCCCGTCGAGCTCCCGGGGGCCGATCCACCCGGTGTCCGTCCACGTGAGCCGCCAGGCGCGCCCGGCGCCGTCGCCGAGGAGGACCTCGTCGCCCCGGGCGGTCATCCAGACGTCGTCGACCTCGCCGGTGGTGTTGACCCGCAGCAGGCCCTCGGGCAGCACCGGTCCTTCGTCGCGCTGGTCGCCGTCGCCCTCGCGGGCGACCGCGACCTCGACCTCGCCGCCGCCGCGTGGGCGCTGTTCGAGGACGTAGGCGGGGCCGACCGCGGCGCCGTCGTTGTGGTGGCTGTCGACCTGGAGGACGGCGAAGCGGTCCTGGCCGGTGCCGGAGCGGAATGGCGTCACCTGCCGGGCGACTGCGTCGTCGGCAAGCGCAAGCCGCGGGTCTCCCGGGTAACGGTCGTCCAGGCGCATGATCCCCAGGCTGTAGGCGGACACGGTCCCGTGCGTGTCGAAGCCGGCGAGGAGCAAGACGCCGTCGGTCTCCGGGCCCGTTCCGCCACCCCACACCCAGTCGGTGAGGTCGAGGCCGGCGGTCTCGGCGGGGTCCGCCCGCAGGGTGAACGCCTCCGGCTCGGCGTAGGGCCCCGTCCACCACGGCAGCGTCTCGAGGACGAACATCCCGCTCGCCGGGTCCTCGCCGTGCGACACCCACGCGAGGTGACTGCCGTCGGGGGCGAAGACGAGGCGCCCGGGGCAGGTCGCCGGTCGGGTGTCCCTCGCCGCTTCGGTGCCCTGGTGGACACGGGCCCAGTGCAGCGTCGCGTCGCAGCCCGTGCCCTCCCGCCACGCCACGGTGAGGTCGTCGGCGGTCGAGGCGGGGTGGACGGCGAAGTCGGTGATCTCCTCCTGGCTCGCCGTGACGAGCGTCGTCGGCCCTTGCGGGCCGTGCAGCGTGATCGCCGCGCCGTCGGTGGCGAGGAACGAGACGTCGCCTGCGGCGTCCGGCGGGGTGCCGTCGGAGGGTGCGGGCTCCGCCGTCGGATCCGACGCGGGTGTGGGGGTCTCGTCGGGCGTGGGCGCGTCGACGGGCAGGGGCAGGACGGCGGCGTGGACGACGCCGGGCAGCGGGGTCAGCTCGGACCAGCCGTCACCGGTCCACCGCACGGTCCACGCGTCGCCCCCGTCACCGAGGACGACGGTGTCCTCGCGGGCCGACAGCCAGGCGTCGCCGCTGTCGGCCTGCCCGGCGTCGAGCACGTCGGACGGCAGGGGCAGCGTCGCCGGCTCGCCCGCGCGACGCAGGACGACGTCGCCGCCGGGTTCCACCACGAGGGTGTGGCCCCCCACCCAGCCGAGAGGGCGGCCGTCGTCGGGCGCCGCGCCGGCCGGGCTGGCGGACACGCTCGCCCCATGGCCTTCCAGAAGTCCGGGGGGCGCGACGCCGCCGCCCTCGCTGCGGACGACCTGCAGGGCCGCCGCCCGCACGCCTCCCGGCTCGTGGAGCACCGACATGGGCAGCGTCATGGCGGCGTCGTCGTGGATCCAGTCCGTCGCACGCAGCCGGCGCACCGCCCCGGGAGCTGCCTCGAGCCCGCTGACGTCGAGGGTGTGCAGCGGCGAGACGTCGTCGCCGAACTCCTCGCAGGCGTCCTCGCCCCAGCAGCGCATCCGCAGGCCGAACGTGTCGGCGTGGGCGCCGGACGCCTGCTCGACCCAGGCGAGCGCGCCTCCGTCGGGTGACCACACGGGGTCGGTGACGCACAACCCCTGGCCGCCGCCGAGGGCCCCCCCGGCGAGGCTGCCGGCCTCCGCCGTCACCCAGCCCACCTCGGTGCGCGTGCAGTCCGAGTCGGCGCGGAGGTACACGACCGTGAGGTCCGCGAGCGTCGAGCCGGGCCGGACGGCCAGGCGGGTGATCGGCAGGGGTTCCGTCGCATCCGTCGGCGGGTCGAACTCGTGCACCACCTCCCCGGCGGGATCGGCGACCGTGAAGGAACGGCCGTCCGTGGACACCAGGCCGTGCGCCCGGCCAGAGAGCTGTCCCGGTGCGGCGGGGCCGAGGTCCACCCGGGAAGTTGTGAGCAGCCCGGGAAGGAGGAGGGCGGCCACCGCGAGCATCGCCGCCGCCGCCACTCCGGCCACCGACCAGCGAGCGTAGGCGCGGCGGCGGAGGCGCGTCTGGACCTGCTCCCAGACCGCCGGGTCGGGCGAGACGTCGCCCGACCGGGCCGCGAGCGAGCGGCGGAGGCGTTCCTCCACGTCGTGGGTCACCTAGCTCACCTCCTCGGGGCCTGCGGGACCCCCGGTGGGTTCGTGCTCCTCGAGCAGCTCGCGCAGGCGGCTGAGCCCCCGGGACACGCACGACTTGACCGTGCCGACGGTGACGTCCATCGCGGCGGCCGTGTCGGCCTCCGACAGGTCCGCGTAGTAGCGCAGCACCACCGCGGTGCGCTGTCGCGCCGGCAGGCGCGCCAGCACGCGGAACACCTCGTCGCGGTCGGCGAGGTCCTCGTCGGCGCCGCGGGCGCCGCGGTCGTCGCCGTGCCGGCGGCGCGCCTCGCGGCGTTCGAGGGCCAGACGGCGGAAGCGCGAGTTGACCTCGTTCACCACGGCCCGGCGCACGTACGCGCGGGGGACCTCGATGCCGCCGCGCCGCCACCGGCGGTACATCTTCGTGAAGGCCTCCGCCACGGCGTCCTCGGCGCGGTGGGGGTCGCCGCAGAGCAGGTAGGCAAGCCGCAGGGCTTCCCCATGGTGTGCGGCGAAGACGTCGGCGAAGGTGGGTTTCGTCCCCGCGCCCGTGCGTCCCATCACCACAACCGCCACCGATCCCTCCCTCTCTCACCCACTCTGACGCACGGGCGGCGCGGGAGGTTGAGGCGGTCAGCCCTCAGCGGCGGGCTGGGCCCTCGTCGAGCTTCGGGAACAGCAGGCCCCCACGGGCCACGCGCACCCCGGCCGGGGTGCGTCCCTGCGTCGCGGCGGCGGGCAGCCGCTGCGCGTCGAGCTCCTCCGGCAGGCCGAGCTTGCCCCACAGCGCGGCGGCGGCGTCGGGCATGACCGGCGAGACGAGCACCGCGATGACGCGCAGGGCGTCGACGCAGGTGTAGAGCGCGCGGCCGAGGTCGTCGGCGGCTCCCTGCCGGTTGAGCGCCCACGGGGCACGCGCCTCGACGTAGCGGTTCACGCCGGAGACGAAGACCCACAGGTCCTCCAGCGCGCGCTTGAAGTCGAGCCGGTCGAGGGCAGCGAGGCCGTCGAGCGCGGTCACGAGGTCCGCGGCGAGCGCCGCCTCCGCGTCCCCGGCAGGCCCCGCCGGCTCGGGTACGACGCCGTCGCAGTAGGAGCCGACCATGGTGAGCACACGGTTGGCGAGGTTGCCGAGGTCGTTCGCGAGGTCGGTGGTGTAGCGGGCCACCATCGACTCCCACGAGAACGTGCCGTCGTTGCCGAAGCTGATCTCGCGAAGGAAGTAGTAGCGGTAGCAGTCCACGCCGAAGTGGGCGACGAGCTCCTCGGGACGGATCCCCGTCGCGTTGGACTTGCCCATCTTCTCCCCGCCGACGAGCAGGAACCCGTGGGCGTAGACCTGGCGCGGGACCGCGACGCCGGCGGCGATGAGCATCGCCGGCCAGTACACCGCGTGGAAGCGCAGGATGTCCTTGCCGATGAGATGCACGTCGGCGGGCCAGCGGCGGGCGAACGCCTCGTCGTCGGCGCCGTAGCCCGCGGCCGTGACGTAGTTGAGCAGCGCGTCGAACCACACGTAGAAGACGTGGCCGGGCTCCCATGGCACGGGGACGCCCCACGCGAACGCCGAGCGGGACGCGGAGATGTCCTCGAGGCCCGCCTCGACGAAGGCGCGCACCTCGTTCAGGCGCACCTGCGGCTGGACGAACCCGGGGTGCTCGTCGTAGAGGCGCAGCAGGTCCGGTGCGTACTTCGACAGGCGGAAGAACCAGTTCTCCTGCTCCAGCCAGTCGACCGGACGTCGGTGGATCGGGCAGTGCTCGCCGTCGACGAGCTCCTCGGTCGTGTAGTACGCCTCGCACCGCACGCAGTAGGGGCCCGAGTAGGTGGCGGTGTAGAGGTCGCCCTGGTCGTACAGGCGCTGCATGAACTCCTGCACCCGCGCCTCGTGGCGCTCCTCGGTCGTGCGGATGAAGTCGTCGTGGGAGATGCGCAGGAGGTCGAGCATCTCGTGCCAGCGGGGCACGATGTCGTCGACGTGCTCCTGGGGGCTCATGCCCCGCTCCGCCGCCGCCGTCGCGACCTTCTGCCCGTGCTCGTCGGTGCCGGTGAGGAAGTGCACCCGGTCGCCGTTCAGCCGCCGCCACCGGACCAGGACGTCCGCCGCCACCGTCGTGTAGGCGTGCCCGATGTGCGGCAGGTCGTTCACGTAGTAGATCGGGGTCGTGACGTAGAACGTGTCCTTGGTCGCCATCACCCGATCGTAGTCGCAGCACACTGGCGAGCGGATTCTTCGGCGACCAGACCGCGCAGTACACCCAAACGGCTGCGCGGGCGTGGTCACAATGACAGCCAGCTCGGGCGAGTGGGGGGCGGATGCGGAACTTCGACGAGTGGTACGTGGAGGCGCGCGACGGCGTGCTGCGCACCTTGGTCGCCATCACCCGCGACCCCGACCTCGCCTCGGACCTCACGTCTGAGGCGTTCGTGCGGGCGTACGAGCGGTGGTCGTCGGTGTCGTCGCATCCCAACCCCACCGCCTGGGTCGTCCGCGTCGGCGTGAACCTGCATCGCTCCCGTTGGCGGAGCCTCGTGCGGAGCAGGCGGCGACCGCCGCCCCGTCCGGTCGACGTGCCCCCGCCCGGCGAGCCGTTCGACCCCGCCCTCCGCGCTCGTGTGTTGGCGCTGCCCGCCCAGCAACGTGCCGTCGTGGCGCTGCGGATCCTGGCTGACCTGTCGACCGAGGAGACTGCCCGCGTCCTGCGGATCAAGCCGGGCACCGTCAAAGCCCATCTCCATCGCGCGCTGCAGGCGCTGCGCGCCGATGCCGCCCTGGCGGCCGTCGAGCACCGCACGGAGGACCTGCCATGACCCTTCCCGACCTCGCTCCCGCCTTCGTCGAGCGCCACGATGTGGCACCAGGGTCGATCCGAAAGCGTTCGGCAAGCCGGCGCCGCCGGCGCCGGCTGGGCCAGGCCGGCGCGGTGGCGGTCCTGGCCGCCGCCGTGGCGGCCGGCACGTTGCTTCCTGGCCGCCAGACCGCCTTCGCCGACTGGACGCCGGAACCCGGTCCGCTCGACGAGCGGCTCGTGGCACGGGCAGAGCAGCACTGCGAGGACGACTTCCACACGTGGGCGGCCCCCGTAGCCGACGGGGAGGGCGTTGATGGCCCGTCCGTGGAGCATGCGCAAGCCGTCTACCGCGAGCTCCTCGGTCGCGGCGACGCGCTCGCGCCGACGGTGGTGGACCAGCGCGGCAACGGCTTCGTGGCGCTCTACCTGTCGTCCGGTGGCCCCACGGGGTCGACGGTGGTGACGTGCGTGCTGATCTGGGATCCCCACGATCCGCACGCTGCCCCCGTCGGCGGCAGTACGGGCTTGAGGGCCGTGGCCTCCTTTCGCGCCTCGCTCGCGGTCCTCGGCTGGGGGAGCACGGATTTGCCGCCCCTGGGCAAGGCCGGGCGCTTCTCGGAGCTGTTCGGTGTCGCGCCGGAAGGCGTGCGGGTCATCGTCACGCTGGAGGACGGCCAGACGGTGGCGGCCCGCAGCGCGGACGGGCACTTCCTGGCCTGGTGGCCCGGAAAGGCCGAGCCCGTAAGGGTCGACGCCGTCGATCGCGACGGCAGGGTGCATCTTCGCCTGGATCGCGCCGGGGGAGGACGGTGGTCGAAGGCCGCCCCGCCCGCCGGCGGATCCCTGCCCTGAAGGCCAAGCGGACAGGGGGGCGTAGGTGCCCGTCTTCTCCCGTCCCGGACCGGAGCGGGGCCGAGGTGCACGCGCCGAGCCCAGGGGCGCTACCGCTTCGCTGCATGAGCGCCGAGCCCAGGGGCGCTAACGCTTGCGCTACATGAGGGTGGCGCCGGTCGCTCCGCCGGTCCCGCCGGCCTGCTCGGCGTCGAGGACCGCCTGGTAGACCGCGCGGCGTGACACTCCGGTGGTGGCGGCGACCCGGCCGATGGCGCCCTTCTTGTCCTCCCCCGCGGCGATGAGGGCGCGCACCCGTTCGGCGAGGTCCGCGGGCTCGGGTTCCTCGGCCGACCGGGCGGGGGCGCCGGCGACGACGAGGGTCAACTCGCCGCGCACCCCCTGCGCGGCCCGGGCGGCCAGCTCCGGCAGCGGACCGCGCCACACCTCCTCGTGGCGCTTCGTGAGCTCCCGGGCCAGCGCCGCGGGACGGGGGCCGAACGCCGCGGCCATCGCCGCGAGGTCGTCGGCGGCGCGGTGCGGGGTGACGTAGAACACGAGCGTACGCGGCTCGTCGGCGAGGGCGGCCAGCGCCTGGGCCCGTGCGCCCGCCTTGCGGGGCAGGAACCCCTCGAAGCAGAAGCGGTCCATCGGCAGCCCCGACACGACGAGGGCCTGCACCGCCGCCGACGGCCCGGGGACCGACTCCACGACGAGCCCCCGCTCCACCGCGGCGCGCACGAGCCGGTACCCCGGGTCGGCCAGGCCCGGCGTCCCCGCGTCGGTGACGAGCACCACCGTCTCACCGGCGGCAACGCGCGCGACGAGCTCGGGGGTGCGGGCGGCCTCGTTGTGGTCGTGGTAGCTCACCATGGGCTTGCGCACGCCGGCGCGCTCGAGCAGCACCCGGCTGCGGCGGGTGTCCTCCGCGGCGACGAGGTCGGCGGCGGCGAGCGCCGCGGCGGCGCGGGGGGACAGGTCGTCGAGGTTGCCGATCGGGGTGCCGACCACGACGAGCCGCCCGCCCGCCTCCTGCGGGTCTCCTGCCTGGTCCACCGTCGTCCTTACACTCGCGGAACCATGTCGACCGACACCGGCGCCCGCCCGCCGGCCCCCGTGGCGGGCGCCGGCGAGCCGGACACGCGCCGGGACCAGCGCCGGCGCCGTGCCGTCGCGCTGCTCGTGCCGGTCCTGCTCGTCGCGGTTGCCGGCACCCTGCGGTTGTACCGCCTCGCCGAGCCGCCGGAGATCTACTTCGACGAGACCTACTACGTGACCGACGCGCGTTCGCTGCTGGCCGTCGGCACCGAGGAGGAGTTCGCGGTGCACCCGCCGCTCGGCAAGTGGCTGATCGCGGCGGGCATCGCCGTCCTCGGTGACAACCCGGTCGGCTGGCGTGCACCGGGCGCGCTCGCGGGCAGCGTCACTGTCCTGCTCACCTACCTCGCCGGGCTGCGGCTGTTCGGACGCCGCGGCGTCGCGGCACTCGCGGCACTGCTGCTCGCGGTCGACGGGCTCGCGTTCACGATGAGCCGCATCGCGATGCTCGACGCCTTCCTCGCGCTGTTCGTCGTCGCGGGGTTCTGGCTGCTCCTCGCCGACCACGACCGACGCTGGGACGCGGCCCCCGGCCCGGGCGACGGCCTACCCCGGCTGCGCTGCCCGCACCGGTGGCTGGCCGGCGTCGTGCTCGGCCTGGCCCTGGCGACGAAGTGGTCCGCGCTGCTCGCGATCGGCGCCGCCGGCCTGTTCGTCGCCGCCAGCGAGCTCGCGTGGCGCCGGCGCGTGACGGGCTCGCCGTGGACGCGGGTGTGGGCGCCGGCGCTGTCCGTGGCGGGCGCGCTCGTCGTGGTGCCCGTCGCCGTCTACGTCGCGAGCTACGCCGGCTGGTTCATGAACTTCACCGAGACCCGGGTGGGGCGGCAGGCGTGCCCGGTGGCGGCCGAATGCGACGCCGGGACCGTCGACATCGCCCGCGCCTGGGTCGGCGAGCAGCGCGAGATCCAGCGGTTCCACGGGGCGCTGGAGGCGCCGCACCGCTACCGCTCTCCTGCGAGCGAGTGGCTGTGGCTGCGCCGCCCGGTCGCGTACCACTACGCCTCCTGCACGCCCCAGGACAGCGGTTGTGCGATCCCCCCGGGCACCGTGGCCCACATCGTGGGGCTCGGCAACCCCGTGTTGTGGTGGCTCGCCCTGCTCGCCTATCCCGCACTCGTGTGGTTCGGCGTCCGGCACCGGGACTGGCGGGCTGGGGCGCTGCTCGCCTTCCTCGCCGGCCAGTACCTGCCCTGGCTGCTCGCCAGGCGTCCGCTGTTCCTGTTCTACCTCGCACCCGTGGTGCCGTTCGTGGCGCTGGCGGTCGGGTGGTGCGCGGTGCGGCTGGCCGAGCGCCGAGGACTGCGCTGGGTCCCGTGGGCGCTGGCCGTCGCCGCCGTCGCCGCGTTCGCCTTCTTCTACCCGGTGTACGCCGCCTACCCTCTCGACCCCCACGCGTGGCGTCAGCGGATGTGGTTCGACTCGTGGATCTGACGCCGCGGCGAACGGGCGGTCCGCTGGGCGCATCTCCCTCGGCGCCCGTGGGTAGCCCGACGACATGACCCGACGACCCGCACGCATCCTGATCGCGGGGGCCGGCTACATCGGCCTGTACGCCGCGCTCGAGCTCGAGGCGCGCCTCGGTGCCCACGAGGCCTCCATCACGCTGGTGAACCCCGACAACTTCATGCTCTACCAGCCCCTGCTGCCGGAGGTCGCCTCGGCGACGATCGAACCCCGCCACGCCGTCGTCCCGCTGCGCAAGGTCCTCGGGCGCACGCGGTTCGTGAAGGGGCGCCTGACCGGACTCGACCATGGCACCCGGCGTGCCGACGTGCAGCCCGTGGACGGTCCCGGGTCCGTCTACGACTACGACCACGTCGTCATCGGGCTGGGCTCGACGTCGCGAATCCTGCCGGTGCCGGGTCTCAAGGAGAACGCGGTCGGTTTCAAGTCGATCGAGGAGGCCCTCTACCTGCGCAACCACGTGCTCGGGCGCATGGAGGCCGCAGAGGCCACCCGTGACCCGGACGTCCGCAGTCGCGCACTCACGTTCGTCGTCGTCGGCGGCGGCTACACGGGCGTCGAGGCCCTGGCCGAGCTCGAGGACCTCACCCGTGCGGTCTGCGGGTACTACCCGTCGATCACGGTCGGCGACCTGCGGTGGGTGCTCGTCGAGGCGACCGACCGGATCCTGCCGACCGTCGACGAGCGCCTCGCCGGCTACGCCCTCGCCGAGCTGCGCGCGCGAGGGATCGACGTGCGTCTGCGCACCCTCCTCGAATCGGTGGAGGGCGGCTTTCTCCGGTTGTCCGACGGGGAGACGATCCGCTCCGACACCCTCGTCTGGGTCGCCGGGGTCCAGCCCCATCCCCTCATCGGCGAGCTCGGGCTGCCCACCACCGAGGACGGGCGGCTCGACGCGGACGCGTACCTGCGGGTGCGTGGGGTCGACGGGGCGTGGACCGGCGGCGACGGCGCCGCCGTCCCCGACCTCGCGGCGGGTGGCACCGTGCCCCCGACCGCCCAGCACGCCCGTCGACAGGGCACGAAGGTCGGCGAGAACCTCGTCGCAGCACTCCGCGGGGCCCCCCTGCAGGAGTTCCGCCACCGCAGTGTCGGCGAGCTCGTCACGCTCGGCCGGCGCAAGGGCGTGGGACAGGTGATGGGCCGCCACGTGCGCGGGACCGCTGCGTGGGCCCTGCGCCGGGCGTACTACCTCGCGTCGATCCCCTCGCCGTCGAGCCGTGCACGGATCCTCTCCGACTGGCTCGTCGGCCTGCCGTTCCGCCGCGACATCGTCCAGCTCAGCCCCGTGCGCAGCCCGGCCGAGGTCCTGACCGACGCCCGCAGCGAGCAGGACGCCGCCTGACGCTGCTCGACGACCCCGTCGCGCGGGGGCTCGCGCGCCGACGGTCGTCGAGCGATCGTTGCAACCGGCACAAGGCCCGGCCCTCCTCCAATCCGTGTCTTCCCCGACCACCTGATCGATTGGCATTGGTTGTCAGAAGCATCTAGGGTGTGCGCGGTCGTGACGCCGTCCCTGGAGATCGCCGTGCACCACCGCTTCGTCGTCCTCGCCTGTCTCGTTCTGGCGCTCGGCGCCTGCGGGCAGGCGCCCACGCAGAGCGTCGAGGAGGATGCGTCGGCGGAGGGCGCCGACACCCCGCTTCTCGGGGAGGGGATCACCGCCGTCACGTCCGTCTACCCGCTCGCGGCCGTCGCCGAGGACATCGCGCCGGGCGCGGACGTGCGGCTGCTCACGTCCAGCGGTCAGGACCCCCACGACCTCGAGCTCAGCCCCGATGATCGCCGGCTCGTCGAATCCGCCGACGTCGTCCTCTACATGGGCGACCTCGACTTCCAGCCTCAGGTGGAGGCAGCCGTCGCCGACGCGACCGGCGCCGTCGTCTCGGTCGCGGAGGTCGCCGGGTCCGACAACCTCCGCCGCCTCGAGGGCCATGACCACGAGGACGGCGACGACCACGGGCACGGCGACGGCGACGACGACCACGCCGACGACGCCGACGACGACCACGGCTCCGGCCAGCAGGAGGATGCGCACGCCCACGACGACGAGGCGGTCGACCCGCACCTGTGGTTCGATGCGGCGATCATGGCGGGGGTGGCCGAGGCGGTCGGTGAGGCGTTCGCCGCCGCCGACCCCGACCGGGCCGACGGCTACCGCGAGCGCGCCGGTGCGCTCCACGACGAGCTCGCCGCGCTCGACGAGGACATCGACGCCGTGTTCGCCGACTGCGCCCACGACACCGCGATCGTGAGCCACGAGGCCTACGCCTACCTGCTCGAGCGCCGGGGCTTGGCACAGGAGGGCATCTCGGGAGCCGGTGGGCACGCCGACGCCTCCCCGGCCCGCCTGGCCGAGCTCACCGAGCGGATCCGCGCCGAGGGCATCCCGGCGGTCCTCGCCGAGCCGATCGAGGGCCGCGGCGACGCGGAGGCGCTCGCGAGCGAGGCGGGCGTCGACCTGCTCGACGTCGATCCGCTGGAGATCGGCGAGGCCCACCTGGCCGGCGTGCGGTTCCCCGACGCGCTGCGGGCCCAGGCGGAGGCCTTCGCAACCGCTCTGGAGTGCACGTGACGAAGCTCGGCTGCTTCCGCGGTGAGGCGACCGCCCCTTTCGAGCGGGAGGGACGCTGATGCCGG
The DNA here is from genome assembly GCA_035540635.1 of Egibacteraceae bacterium. Taxonomy (NCBI): domain Bacteria; kingdom Bacillati; phylum Actinomycetota; class Nitriliruptoria; order Egibacterales; family Egibacteraceae; species Egibacteraceae bacterium. The sequence goes on from DATLGH010000019.1 coordinate 55,764, forward strand.
CCACGCCCGTGCTCGAGTACGACCAGGTCACCTTCGGCTACGGACGCCTGCCCGTCCTGCGGGAGGTGTCGCTGCGCATCGCCCCCGGCCAGTTCATGGCCGTGGTCGGCCCGAACGGGTCGGGCAAGTCCACGCTGATGAAGCTCGGGCTGGGGCTGCTCCGCCCCACCCACGGGACCGTGCGGCTCTTCGGCACGCGTGTGCGGGACTTCGACGACTGGGGACGGGTGGGCTACGTGCCCCAGCGGGCGACCGCGGAGACAGCTGTTCCCGTCAGCGTCGAGGAGGTCGTACGCACGGGCCTCGCCGGTCGGCTCGGGGTGTTCCGCCGCCCCGACCGCGACCAGCGCCGGCGCGTCGAGGAGGTCCTCGACCTGCTCGGGCTCGCGGCGCTGCGCCGCCAGTCGGTCGCGCGCCTCTCCGGGGGCCAGCAGCAGCGGGCGCTCATCGCCCGCGCGCTCGTCACCAGCCCCGATCTGCTCGTGCTCGACGAACCGACCACGGGCGTCGACGTGGATGCGCGGACCGTGCTGCGCGAGTCGCTCGAGCACCTCGTGCGCACCGAGGGGGTGGCGGTCGTCTACATCAGCCACGACCCGGAGGGCTTCGCCGGCCTGGCCGACCGGGTGGTCGAGCTGCGCGCGGGGCGGGCCGTGCCCTGCGCGGACCCGTCCCGGCACGGCCACGCGCACGAGCCGCTCGACGTGCCGGGAGCCGAAGAGCGATGACCATGCTCGAGTTCGGGTTCATGCAGAAGGCCTTCGTGGCGTGCGTGGCCGTCTGCGCGGTCGCGCCGCTCGTCGGCGCCTTCGTCGTGCAGCGCGGCCAGAGCCTCATCGGCGACGGCATGGGGCACGTCGCCTTCGCCGGCGTCGGGGCCGCGTTCCTGTTCGGCTTCGAGCCCATCCTCGGCGCGGCCGCGCTGTCGGTGGTCGCCGCCTTCGTGCTGTTCCGCCTCCAGCGGGGCGGCATGGGGGGTGACCTCGCGATCGCGCTCATCTTCTACGGCGGCATCGCGCTCGGCTTCCTCCTGCTGTCCCGTTCGGGCATGGGGATCAACCGTGTCCTCGGCTTGCTGTTCGGCAGTCCCCTGAACCTCAGTTGGGGGCAGACCTGGACGATCGTCGGCCTGTCGGCGCTCGTGCTCGCCATCGTCGTCGCGCTCTACGGACCGCTGGTCGCGGTCGCCTTCGACGAGCAGGCCGCCCGAGCCAGCGGCGTCCCCACCGACGCTCTCGCGCTCGTGCTCACCATCGTGGTCTCGCTGACCGTCGTGGGCGGGATGTACGCGATCGGATTGCTCCTCGTGGCGGCCATGATGATCGTGCCCGTGGCGGCCGCCTCGCGTGTCGCGTCGAGCTACAGGGGTACGATGCTCGCCGCGTCGGCGATCGGCGTGAGCAGCGCGGTAGCCGGTCTGATGTTCGCCTTCTACGCCAACTACACCCCGGGCGCCTCCATCGTCCTCGTCGCGATCGGCGTCCACGTGGCCGCGATGACCGTGCGCGCCCTACGTGACCGGACGCAGGGGGCCACCACGTAACCGCCAGGAGGAGCTCGGCATGGTCACCGACGCGCCGGCGCACGCGCTGCGGGAGGCCGGCCTGCGCGCGACGCGCCAGCGCCTCACCGTCCTCGAAGCGCTCCGTGCCCGCGAGGACAGCATCACCGCGCAGGACCTCCACATGGAGCTTCGGCAGGCCGGCGAGCCCATCGGCCTGACGACCGTCTACCGCACACTCAGCGCGCTCGCGGACGCCGGCTTCCTCGACACCTTCGAGCGCGAGGGCGAGCTCGCGTTCCGCCACTGCAGCGTCGACCACCATCACCACCTCGTCTGCGAGGCGTGCAACAAGGTGGAGGAGATCACCGCCGAGGAGGTCGAGCGCTGGGTCCAGGAGATCGCGCAGACCCGGGGCTTCGCCGTCACCGGCCACCGCGCGGACATCTTCGGCCTCTGCGCCGACTGCAGCGCCTGAGCGCCCGCTCGGCTCAGGCTCGCGGCCTGCTGCTTCCCGGGACGCCGTCCCCGCGCCCGACGAGCCGCGCCGAGTTGCTCACGACCGCCACGCTCGAGGCGTTGTGGAGGACGGCGGCGAGCATGGGGTCGAGCACGCCGCCGGCCCCGGCGAGCAACCCGATGGTGTTGACCCCGATCGCGAGCCCGTAGTTCTGGCGGACGACGCGCAGGGTCTGCCGGCCGAGCTCGACGAGGCGGACGACCTCCGGCAGGTGGCTGCCCGCAAGGGCGACGTCCGCGGCCTCGATCGCGACGTCGCTGCCGCCGGCGCCCATGGCGATGCCGATGTCGGCCAGCGCAAGGGCCGGGGCGTCGTTGACGCCGTCGCCCACGACGGCCACGACGTAGCCCTGCTCCTGGAGCTCCGCCACGACCGCGAGCTTGTCCTCGGGCATCGTCTCCGCCCGGTACTCCGTGATCTGCAGGGCGGCGGCGACGCTCGCCGCGGCGGTCGGGTGGTCGCCGGTGAGCATGACGGTGCGCTGGACGCCGAGCTCGCGCAGCCGCGCCACCACCCATGGAGCCTCGTCCCGTATCGCGTCGGTCACGCCGATGACCCCGACGAGGTCCTCGTTGCGGGCGCAGCAGACGGCGACGTGCCCGTCGGCGTGGAGTCGGGCGATCTCCTCTCGGGCGTCGTCGGCGACCGTGACGCCGAACTCCTCCATGAGCGTCGGGCTGCCGACGACGATGCGGTTGCCCCGCAGGTCCGCGCGCATGCCCATCCCCATCAGGACCTCGCACTCCTCGTGGATGGGGATCTCGATGTGCTGCTCCTCAGTGTGGCGCACCACGGCCTGGGCGAGCGGGTGGCGGGCGTGGATCTCGCCGGAGGCGGCCAGGGCGAGGACCTGCTCGGGGGTGTAGCCGGGATGGGAGGCGGTGACGCTCGTCACGAGCGGGCGGCCGGTCGTGAGGGTGCCGGTCTTGTCGAAGACGAAGGCGGTGATCCGCCCCGCCTGCTCGAGATGGGTGCCGCCCTTGATGAGGGTCCCGCGCCGGGCCCCGTGGCCGATGCCCGCGCTGATCGCGGTGGGCGTCGACAGTCCAGCCGCGCACGGGCAGGCGATGAGCAGCATGGTCATGCTGCGGCGCACGTCGCGCGTGACGACCCACACCGCGCCGGCGAGGGCGAACGACAGCGGCACGAACCGGCGGCTGAAACGGTTGGCGAGGGTCTGGATCGGTGCGCGGTCGGCCTGGGCGGTCTCCACCCGGGCGATGATCCGGCCGACGGCGGTGTCGTCGCCGACCTTGCGCGCCCGCACGACGAGACGCCCGTCGACCATGAGCGTGCCGGCGAACACGCTCGCGCCGGGCCCCTTGTAGGAGGGCAGCGACTCGCCGGTGATCGGTGCCTCGTCGACGACCCCCTCCCCGTCGACGACGACGCCGTCGACGGGGATCTTGCGGTGCGTGTGCACCGCGACGACGTCGCCGGGGGTCACCGTCGACAGTGGCACCTCGACCTCGACGCCGTCCCCGCGGACGAGCCAGACGGTGTCGTCACCAACCCGCAGGAGGTCCTCGATCGCCCGCCGGGTCCGCCGGAGCGTCAGCGCCTGGAGCAGCTCGCCGATGTTGAGCAGCCACAGGACGGTGAGCGCCGCGACGTTCTCGCGCAGCAGCAGCGACGCGACCGTCGCCGCGGAGACGAGCGCGTCGGTACCCGTGGCCTCGCGGCTGCTCAACGAGCGCAGCGCCCCCCGGAAGAAGGGGTAGCCGGTGAAGAGCGTGACCGCCGCGGCCACGGTCGACCCGCGGGGGCCGAGCAGTGCCGGTCCGCGCCCCCGCAGCAGGCGGCGCAGCCCGAGCAGCGCGAGGACCGCTCCGCCGAGGACGAGCCGGGCGACCTCCCCGGTCTCGGCCGCACCCCCGCGTTCGGCGACCGCGGCGCCGCCGGCGGCGGCCGCCACGACCCTCTCGAGCTCCGCACCGAGCTCGACGGGGTCGATCTGGTCAGGGTCGTACCAGACGACGATGTTGCCGGTGCGCGGGTAGGCGAGCGCGCCCGTCACACCGGGACGGGCGGCGACCTCCGTCGCGACGGCGTGCGCGGCGCCCGACGCGCCCTTCAGCCCGGTGAGCTGATAGCGCGCACGCCCCGCCGCAGCGGCGCGCAACGCGGTCGCATGGCTCAATGCTCGTGGCCGCGGCCGGCCTCCCCCGCGTCGGCCGGGCGGGGAGGCGGCGCCGACTCGCCGAGCTGCGCCTTCGCCTCGGCGACGAGGTCGCCCGCCCTCAAGCGGCTGTCCTCCGCGGCGCTCTCCAGGCGCCGGGTCAGCACGATGCCCTGCGCGATCGAGGACACGAGCAGCCGGCGCACGTGGGGGCGGACCACCGGCGTGGCCCTCGCCGCGCCCTTGACGATGAGGTTGCCCACCGTGCCCGCCACCGCGTAGTGCGCCAGGCGGGCGACGAGACCGGCGGAGACGGGATCGGACATCGTGGGCTCCTCACTCCCTCGCGTTGCGGCGCCTCCGCTCCGCGCGCGGATTCGGCCGTGGGCAGACGGCACCAAGCCTACCGCCGGGCGGCGCCGGCGAAGACCCCGTGGGGCGGCGCGCGCGCGTCATCGGTGGGGTGACGCAAACGGCGACACCAGCGATACGGGCGACGGTGGTCAGGGATGCGTGTGGAGCTGAGGGGAATCGAACCCCTGGCCTCCTCGATGCGACCGAGGCGCTCTACCAACTGAGCTACAGCCCCCTGGGGCGGGGCGCGGTGCCGCGCGAGTGCGAATGCTAGCAGTGCCGCCGGAGCGGGGCAGGACGCCTACTCGCCGAGGACGGCGCGGCGGTGCGCGTCGAGGGCGGCGCGCAGCTGCCCCTGCACTGCGGCGGTCGCGAGGTCGCCGCGGGTGCGCTCGATTATCGACCGGGCTACGTCGGTGGAACGGCGAAGCCCTCCGGTGACCCCGTCGGGGTAGTCGACGGTCACGAGGAGCCCGTAGATGTCCTCCATGGCCGAGAGCAGGCGCTCGCAGCGCTCGAGGTCCCCCGCCCGCAGGACGTCGAGGGTGTGCCTGCGCAGCTCTCCCACCGTCTCGGCGAGGCCGTTCAGGTACGCGGCGTCGTCGACGCCGAGGGCCTCGGGTGAGGGCAGCGCCTCGCCGGCGACGAGCGCATGGGTCGTGCGCGCCTCGGCGTACTCCTTGTCCGCGTCGTGGAGGAACCCGGCGTGCTCGACGGCCGGGTGGGCGGCACACGCCGCCCGCGCTGACGCGAGGGCCTCGGCGGCCTCCCCGAGGAGCGCACGCGCCCGTTCCCACTCGCCGCGGTGCGTCGCCCGGATGGCGTTCGCGGATGCGCGGACGGCGCGGCGGGAGGAGTCGAGGCCGGCTTCGCGTGCCCGGTGCTTCGCCTGGAGGCGGTCGAGAACGTCGCGCTGCAGCCCCGACAGGTCCGGCACGCCGCCGTCAGGCGCCCCGGGCGGTCCGGATGCGCACCCCCGACGTGAGCGGCGGCTGCGCCCGCGGGGGGTGGAGGTAGGCGAGCTTGGACCGGGCCTCGTCCCGGCGGGCGCGCAGCTGCGCGAGAAGCGCGAGGTAACCGAACAGGGCAGCGTAGGCGAGCAGGAAGGGCACCCAGGCGACCCCGCCGAGCCACAGGCCGCCGACGCCGGTGACGACCGCGGCGGCGACCAGGACGGCGAGCACCTGGCGGCGGCGCTGGAGGGTCCGGGGCGACGGCCGTCGCCCCGGCCGCTGGGGGCGCGTCGGACGAGCGGGCTGCGGTGTCGCGGCCGCAGCGCGCGACGGGTAGGAGACGGGCGTGTAGGACCCGGCCTGGTTGGGGCGTCCGAGAACCACGACGTGGCCCCCGGGGGGGGTGCGGGGAGGGGCAAGCCGGCTCATGCTCTGCTCGAATGCGTCGACGGAGTTGATCGGCGATCCGCAACGGCGATCCCGCCACGGGCCGGGGAGCAGTATCAGAGCCCAGAGTCCACCGAGCAAGACGAGAACCATCACGCTCATGGACGGCCACCGTAGTCGACGACTCGCCGTATGCGAAGGATCCCCGACAGCCCGGCCTTCGGGGACCGTCCGGCACGGTCAGCGCCCGGTCGCTGGGTTCGCACCGGGGCATGCGGTGGCCGCGCGCCCCGCCGCAGGCGGGGACCCGCCGGGGTCAGCGGGGGTGGTCCCCGCCCCGGAGCTGGTCCACGGCGTGGCGCAGGACCGGCAGGACCGCTTCGAGGTTCTCAGCCGCGGCCTTCGGCGATCCGGGCAGGTTGACGACGAGCGTGCGCCCTCGGGCTCCCGCCACCGCACGCGACAGCATGGCCATCGGCGTCACTGCGAGCGACGCCACGCGCATGGCCTCGGCGATGCCGGGCACGACGCGGTCTACGACGTCGAGGGTGGCCTCGGGCGTCTCGTCGCGTGGGTGCAGGCCCGTTCCGCCGTTCGTCACGACGACGTCGGCGTCGGCGCAGGCGGCGACGATGGCCTCCCCCACACCCTGGCGCCCGTCGGGCACGACGACGGGGTCGGCGACGGCGAATCCTGCGCCGGCGAGCAGCGCCACGACCCGGGGACCGGCCTCGTCGTCGTAGACCCCGCCGGCCGCCCGGGTCGACACGGTGACGACGACCGCCCTCATCGCCCGCCCGGCCCTGCGCCCGGGGCGTCGCCGTCCTCGCCGCGTGTCCAGTCACCGTGCTGACCGCCGGTCTTCTCCTCCAGCGCGACCTCCTCCACGACCACCCCCCGCTCGACCCCCTTCACCATGTCGTAGAGGGCCAGGGCCGCCGTGGCCGCAGCGACGAGCGCTTCCATCTCCACCCCGGTGCGGTCAGCGGCCCGTGCCTCGGTGGTCACGGTCACGAGACCGCGGGCGGCGTCGACCTCGAGGTCGACGTCGACGCCGGACAGCGCCACGACGTGACACAGCGGAATGAGGTCGGGGGTCCGCTTGGCCGCGAGGATGCCCGCGACGCGCGCGACCCCGAGCGCGTCGCCCTTCGGCAGGCGCCCCTCGGCGAGCAGGGCCGCGGTCTCGGGCCGCATCCGCACGCGGGCTCGGGCACGGGCGCGCCGCTCGGTCACGGGCTTCGCGGCCACGTCGACCATGCGGGCGCGCCCTTCGGCGTCGACGTGGGTGAGGCGCGGCTCGCTCACTGCCCCGCCCCGGGATGCTCCACGAGCAGATGGACGACCAGCGGTTCCCCCTGGCGGACGAGCGTGTGGCCCGCGGGCACCTCGGCCAGCCCGTCGGCGTCCACGACGCTGCGCAGGATGCCGCTGCCCTGCGCACCCGTCGGGCGCGCCACCCAGCCGTTGGGGGTGTGGCGCAGGACGACCCGCACGAACTCGACCTTGTCCGGCGGGCTGCGCAGCTCGGTCTCCACGACGGCCTGCACGCGCAACCTGTTGAGGTCGGTGCGCCCCTGCATCCGCCGTATTGCCGGTCGCACGAACACCTCGAAGCTCACGTAGGCGCTGACCGGGTTGCCGGGCAGCCCGAAGCAGGGGATCGGCGCGCCCTGATGGGTCGTGCCCGCCAGGAAGCCGAACGCCTGCGGCATGCCCGGGCGCATCGCCACCTTCGTGAAGGCGACGTCGCCGAGCTCGGCGAGCACCTGCTTCACGAGGTCGTAGCGCCCTGCGCTCACCCCGCCACTCGTCACGAGCAGGTCGGCGTGGCTCAAGGCGCCCTCGAACGCCTCGAGCAGCGCCCGACGGTCGTCGGGGACGATCGACTGCCGGAACGCGGTCGCACCCGCCTCGCGGGCCAGCGCCGTCAGCGCGTAGGAGTTCGCGTCCCTGATCTGCCCCGGGCGCAGGGGCTGCCCCGGTTCCACGAGCTCGTCTCCCGTGGAGATGACCGCGACCCGCGGGCGCGGGTGCACGCGGACGAGGGCGCGTCCGACGGCGGCGAGCATGCCGATGTCGGCGGGGCCCAGGCGCCGCCCGACCTCGAGGACCGTGTCACCTTCCGTGACGTCCTCGCCGGCGAGGCGTACACAGGCGCCGGGGGCGACGCCCGAGCGCAGACGCACCTGGCCGTCGCCTTCCTCGACATCCTCCACGGGCACGACCGCGTCGGCGCCCGGAGGCATCGGTGCGCCGGTCATGATACGCACCGCGTGACGGGGCCCCACTGGGGGAAGCTCAGGGGAACCGGCCGCGACCTCGCCGACCACGTCGAGGGCGACCCCCGCCGCCGCGTCGTCGGAGCGGACGGCGTACCCGTCCATGGCCGAGTTCGCGAACCCCGGGACGGGCGCGGAAGCGACGACGTCCTCGGCCAGGACGCTGCCGTGCGCCTCGAGCAGACGCAGCTCGATGGCCTCCAGAGGACCGATGCGCCCGAGCACCTCGCGGCGGTAGTCGGCAAGGGCGACGAGCTCGGCGGGGTCGTCGTGGGGACGGTGGCCGCCCTCGACCGCCCCTCGCGCCGACACGACCTAGAGCTCCTTGACGAACCGGGTGAGGAACTCGCGGAAGTCGGGCCCGAGGTCGCTGCGGTTGCTGGCGAGCTCGACCATGGCCCGCAGGTACTCGTCCTTCGAGCCGATGTCGTAGCGCACACCGCTGAACCTCACGGCCCGGATCGGCCCGTCGCGGCACTGCGCCTTCATGGCGTCCGTGAGCTGGATCTCGCCACCGCGTCCCGGACGGGTCTGCGCGATGTGGTCGAAGATGTCCGGTGTGAGCACGTAGCGCCCGATGACGCACAGCCGGCTCGGGGCGTTGGCCTTGCCCGGCTTCTCGACGAGGTCGGTGACCATGTAGACGTCCGGGCGGTCGGGATCGGGCTGGGCGTCGATCACCCCGTACTTCGACAGCTCCTCCTCGCCGAACTCCATCACCGCGACGACGCTGCGACCGGTCTCGTCGCTGAGGTCGACCATCCGCGACAGCAGCCGCTCGTCCTCGCCGATGAGGTCGTCGCCGAGCAGCACGGCGAACGGCTCGTCACCGACGTGGTACCGCGCGCAGCCGACCGCGTGGCCGAGCCCGAGCGGCTGTCCCTGGCGCACGTAGTGCACGGTGGCGAGCTGCGACACCGCACGGACCGCCGCGAGCAGATCCTCCTTGCCCGCCGCAGCGAGCTGGCGCTCGAGCTCGACCGCCGCGTCGAAGTGGTCCTCGAGGGCCCGCTTGCCCCGCCCGGTGACGAGGAGGATGTCGTCGAGGCCGGCCGTCACCGCCTCCTCCACGACGTACTGGATGGCCGGCTTGTCGACGACCGGCAGCATCTCCTTGGGCTGTGCCTTCGTGGCCGGCAGGAAGCGGGTGCCGAGCCCCGCGGCGGGTATGACGGCCTTGCGTGCCCGCACGCTTGGTCCCTTTCGGTGTGCAACGCGTGGCCGCATCCTAACCTCGCGGGCCCCTGGCTACGCGCGGAGGGAGTCCACGACGTCGGACGCGCTGACCACCTGGTTGCGGCCCCGTTGCTTGCCGAGCTTCATCGCCTGGTCCGCCATGCGGTAGAGCAGGTCGCGCTCGCCGGCGTGGACCGGGAAGGTGGCCACGCCGACCGAACAGGTGAGCGGCTCGTCCACCGGCCCCCCGTCCGGTCCGGCGCCCGGCAGGCGCACGGGCCGCGCGGCGACCGCCGCCCGCATCCGCTCCCCGACCGCGAGCGCGCCGTCGTGGTCGGTGTCGGGCAGCAGGACGGCGAACTCCTCGCCGTGCAGATGGGTGACGACGTCGACGGCGCGGGTTGCCGCCTCCCGCAGCCGCAGCCCCACCTCGGCGAGGGCTGCGTTGCCCGCGGCGTGGTCGTAGACGTCGTTGATCCGCTTGAAGTGGTCGATGTCGATGGCGAGGACCGACACGGGCTCTTTGAAGCGCCTCGCCCTCTCGAGTGCCGTGGTGACCTGGAGCTCGAAGTAGCGGTAGTTCCACAACCCCGTGACGGGGTTCGTCAACGACAGCCGCTGGGTCTCCTGGTGCAGCCGGATGTTCTCGATCGCCACCGTCGTTCCCGCCGCGATGCTCGCCACGGTCTCGAGGTCGTCGTCGACGAAGGGTCCGGTGACCTCCTCCCGCACGAGCGTGAGCACGCCGGCAGGCCGGTCCCGGGGGCCGAGCGGGACGGCCAGCAGGTAGGGGGCCGTGGGCTCGCCCGGCGCCCGTGGCGGCACCCCGGCGCTCCCGGGCAGGCGGAGGGGTCGGCCGGTGCGTATGACGTGCCCGGCGATGCCCACGTCGGGGGCCAGGCGCGCCGACGCGCGCCCGAAGCGGTCGACCTTCGTGACGAGGGCGTCGCTCTCGAGCAGCATGAGCACCGCGCCGTCCGCGCGGACCATGTCGACGGCGGTGTCGACCACCACCGGCAGCATCTTCTGGAGGTCGAGGCTGCTCGACAGCGCCTGCCCGAGGCGGCTCACGCTCTTGCGCAGCTCGTCGTGGCTGCGCTCGATCTCGGCGAGCCGGGCCCCGAGCTCCCCGCTCATGGCGTTGAGCGCGACGGCGAGCTCCGCGAGCTCTCGGCCCCCGGTGGGGGTGAGCTTGCGCGACAGGTCCCCCGCCGCGACGGCGCGGGCGACCTCGGCGGCCCGGCGGATCGGGGCGATCACGCTGCCGGCGAGCACCGAGCCCAGCGGCACGGCCGCGAGCAGCGCGACCACGAGCACCAAGAGGGTGGGGAGGAGGTTCAGCCCCGCCGGGCTCGGCGCCCAGAGGACGAGCGCGCCGTCGGCGGCCTCGGCAGCGCCGCCGGCCGGCTCGGTCGGGACGGCGGTCACCGCGAGGAGCACCTGCTCGCCCGCGATCGCGGAACCCGCGACCTGCCCGGCGGCAGGCAGGTCGGCGGGGTCGGGCTGCCCCGCCCCGGTCGCGGCGAGGACGGCGCCCGCGACGACGAAGGCCGCCCCGGTGCCGGCCTGCGGGTCGGAAACGAGGACGTCGAGCAACCCGGCGTCGAGCCAGACACCCGCGGCGATCCCGCCGAGCGGTCCGCCGACCACGTTGGTGACCGCAAGCAGCAACGGCAGGGGGCCGGGCCGCTGACCGACCGCTGCGAGCGCCATGGCACGCACCGCCTCGTCCTGGGCGACCCCCGGCGGGGGCGGCTCGACGACGCGGGCGGCGAGGACGGTGCCGTCGGGACGCGCCACGACGACGACGTCGGCGCGCCCGGCGAGCTCCTGTCCCTGCAGCCAGTCCTGCGCCTCGGCGGGGGAGCGCGCATCGACCTGGCGGTTCGCGAGCTCGAAGGTGAGGTCGCCGGCGCGCTGGCGCGTCAGCTCGAGGACCGCGACCGCCGAGGCGCCTGCGCGCTGAAGCTCGTCGGTCGCGCGCCTCTGGCGGGCCCCGTCACCCTGGACGGCGAGCACGGCGACCGCCACCGTCATCGGCACGACGGTGATGGCGACGAAGAAGAGGACGAGCCTGCCCCGCAGTCCCATGGGGGCATGATGACACCTCCCCGCGAAGGGGGGAGAAATAATCGGGGCGGTGAGGAAAACCATGGCGGTGGCGGCGCACGGCGGTGACAAGCGGGCGCTGCGGGAGCGCATGCTCCTCGAGCGTGCGGCGCTGCCGGCGCAGGGCCGGGCGGCGGCGGCGGAGGCGATCGCGGGCCGGCTCGCCGGGCTGCCCGAGCTGGCCGCGGCAACAGCGATCCTCGGCTACGCCGCCTTCGGCGCGGAGGTCGACCTCGGGCCCTTCCTCACCGGTTGCCTCGCCGAGGACAGGGCGGTCTACCTTCCCTGGGTCGACGGCGAGGACCTGCGGATCGCCCGGGTGCACGACCTCGCCGGCGACGTCGGCCCGGGATGGCGGGGCGTGCGCGAACCGATCCCGGGCGTGCGCCGCGAGGAGGACGTGGCCGTGCTCGACGCCGTCGTCGCGCCGGGAATCGCGTTCGACCGCCGGGGCAACCGGCTGGGTTACGGGGGCGGCCACTTCGATCGGATGCTCGCGCGGCTTCGCCCGAGTACCTTTGTGGTCGGCGTCGCCTACGATGCCCAGCTGGTCGATGCGGTGCCCGTGGAGGCGCACGACGCCCCCGTGGACGCCGTGGTAACCGAGTCGAGGACCCTGCGGACCGGCAGGTGAAGGCCGCCCACCCGACGCATCACGGAGGAACGATGCCCACCTACGAGTACGTCTGCCGGGACTGCGGGCAGCACCTCGAGGTCGTGCAGTCCTTCAAGGACGCGCCCCTCACCACCTGTGGAAACTGCAGCGGCGCACTTCGCAAGGTGTTCAGCGCGGCGGGGATCATCTTCAAGGGGTCGGGCTACTACGTGACCGACACTCGCAAGAAGCCGGCCGACTCCTCCGGAACCTCGTCGGACGGAGGCAGCTCCGACAAGGCCGCCAAGCCCGGCACGGCCCCCGGCGACACCGCGGGTGACACCACGTCGTCCTCCGGACCGGCCAAGGGCGCCGCCGAGTCCGCCTGATATCCACAGCTCCCCCGTCCCCCCGCACCGCGGGGCCGGTGGGGCGGCCATGCTGCCCGCATGGCCGCCCCGCCCCTGTTTGCCCGCATCCGCGCAACCCTGCACGGCCCCTACCCCGCCCTGCCCCGGCCGCTCGACGCCGCGGCCGAGCGCTGGGCGGCGCTGAGCCCCCGGGTGCGGCTGCTCGCCGCGGTGACGGCAGTGGTCGCGGTCACGGGCGGACTCGAAGCGCGGGTGCAGGTCGCCGAAGACCGCTGGGGAGGCACGCCCGTGCGGGTGCTCGTCGCGCCCGCCGACCTGCCGGTGGGGGCGCCGGCGACCGGTCTGCGGCGCGTGGGCCTGCCCCCGGCCGCCGTGCCGCCCCGCGCCGTCGTCGACCCGCCGCCGGCCGATGCGGTGCTCGCCCTCGCCCTGCCGGAGGGTGCGGTCCTCACCGCCGCCCATCTCGACGACCGGGGGCCGGCCGCCGGCCTGTCGGAGGACCTGCGGGCCGTCCCGGTGCCGGTCGAGGAGGGCTGGCTCGTCACCCCGGGCGGCTGGGTGGACGTCTGGGTGCTCGGTCCCGGCGATGAGCCCGCGACGCTCGTCGCACGCTCCCGGCCCGTGCTCGAGGTGCGTGACGACGGGCCCGCCATGACGGCGCTCGTGGCCCTCCACGCCGACAACGAGGTCGGCCCCGCCACCGCCGGCCTCGCGCTCGGGCGGCTGCTGCTCGCCCACGCACCGCCACCCGGCCGATAGCATGCCGCCGATGAAGGGGATGTCGTGACCGACTGGCTGCAGGCCATCCTGCTCGGGGTCGTGCAGGGCATCACCGAGTTCGTCCCGGTGTCCTCCTCCGGCCACCTGGTCCTCCTGCCCTACCTCCTGGGGTGGGAGCGGCCCGGGCTGGCCTTCGACGTCGCCCTCCACGCCGGCACGGCAGGCGCGATCCTGCTCTACTTCCGCGGCGAGCTCGCCGGGATGGCCCTCGCGGTGCTGCGCGGCGCGACGACGCCCCAGGGGCGCCTGCACCGGCGGATGGTGCTGCTGCTCGCCGCCGCGACCGTGCCGGTCGCGGTCGTCGGCGCCGTGCTCAAGGAGACCTTCGAGCGGATCTTCGAGACGCCGCCGATCGCGGCGGCGATGCTGTTCGTGACCGCGGCCGTGCTCATCGGTGGGGAGAAGCTGCGCGACCGCCGGGTCGCTGCCGCCTCCCGGGCGCGGTCGGCCGCGGCGGGCGACGCGGACCGGAGGGCGCCGAGCCGCGAGTGGGCCGGCGACCCGCAGGCCGAGGAACCGCCGCCGCTGGAGCCCGAGGCGGACGCCGGTCACCTGCCTGTCGGCCTCGACCCCGCCGACCCCGCCGGCAAGGACCTCGGCGCCATCGGCCTGCGTGAGGCCGTGACGGTCGGCGTCGCGCAGATCCTCGCGCTGCTCCCCGGCATGTCCCGGTCCGGCACGACGATCATGGCGGGGGTCGCGGCCGGGATGACCCGTGAGGCGGCCACCCGCTTCTCGTTCCTGCTCGCCCTCCCGGCGCTCATCGGCGCGTCGGTCCTGAGCCTGCCCGAACTCGGGGAGCCGGGCCCGTACTCAGGGGGCGCCATCGCCGCGGGCGTGGTGGCCGCCTTCGTCGCCGGGTACGCCGCCATCGCCTTTCTCGTCCGCCTCGTGGCGCGCACGAGCCTGTCGGTCTTCGCGCGCTACCTCGTCCTCGCCGGGGCGCTCGGGCTGCTCGGCTACGCGATGCTCGGACCGCCGAGCACCGTGTAAGGCGTCAGGCGCCCGACAGCGTCATCCCTTCCACGAGCAACGTGGCGCCGCCCATGCCGCCGCCGAGCGGCAGGAAGCGAAGGTCCGCCCCGACGGCGACGATCCCGCCGAGCATCCCGGGGATCGTGCCGGCGATCGACGCCTCCCTCACGGGTTCGGCGAACGCGCCGTCGCGGACCATGAGCCCGGCCGCCCCCACGCTCACGTCACCGGTGACGGGGTTCGCGCCCGAGTGGACGCCCATGATCTGCTGGCAGTAGAAGGCGGTGCCCGCGCGGGCGAGCAAGGCGTCGGGGGTGTCGGGGCCAGGCTCGATATAGAGGTTGCTCGGCCTCACGCCCGGCGGCGACTTGAACCCCGAACGGCTCGCGTTGCCGGTGCTCGCCACGCCGTCCTTCGTGGCCGAGTAGGTGTTGTGGAGGAAGCGCGTGAGGATCCCGGCCGCGACGAGCTCGGTGCGCCCCGTCGGCACCCCCTCGCCGTCCCACGGTGCCGTGGACAGGCCGTCGAGCAGGCGCCCGTCGTCGATGAGGGTGAGATGGTCGGCCCCGAGTCGCTCCCCCACCTTGCCGGCGAACAGGCTGCGGCCCTTCTGCACCGCCTCGGCCACGAGCCCGCCGGCCAGCACGCCGAGCAGCGATGCGGTCGTGAACGGGTCGAGGACTATGGGGATGCGCGCACTCGGCGGTTTGCGCCCTCCGAGCAGACGGGCGGCGCGCATGGCCGCCTCGGTCGCCGCCGCCTCGACGTCAAGGCCCGCGGGAGTGCGGGCCACGTCGAGCCCGTACGCGCTCGTCGTCGCCCCGTCCGCCTCGGCGAGCGCCTCGACCATCACGTAGGCGTCGGCACGCCGGTACGCGCCCCGGACCCCCGTCGTCGAGGCGATCGCCGCGGTGCGCACCCCGTCGCCGTAGCGGGCCGTGTCGATGCCCTTGATGCGGTCCCCGGCGCGGGCGGCGGCCTCGAGCCGGAGCGCGACGTCCACCTTCTCCTCGGTGGTGGCGTCAGCGAAGGCGGGGTCGTAGAGCTCGGGGAGGTCGGGGAGGTCGCCGCCTTCGGGCAGCCGGTTCGCGTCGTCGGGCGTGCCGACGGCCGCGTTCGCGCGCGCCTCGTCGAGGGCGTCGGCGAGCGCCGCCTCGCCGAGGTCGGCGGTGTAGGCGTAGCCAACGCGCCCGCCGTCGACCACCCGGATGCCGACGCCACGGGTCCGCGCACTCGACAGCGACTCGACCTGACCGCCGTAGGCGGACACCGTCGTGTCGGTCTCGTCTATGCCGAAGGCCTCCACGCCCTCGCCGGGGGCGGCGCGGGCGACGATGCGATCGAGGATCGTGACCAGCTCGGTCATGAGCTCACGCCTCCGTGCCGCCGACGGTGATGCGGCTGATCCGCAGCGTCGGATTGCCGAGCCCCGCGGGCACACCCTGGCCGTCCTTGCCGCAGATGCCCTGGCGCATCTCGAAGTCGTTGCCGAGCGCGTCGATGCGGCTGATCGCCGTCGGGCCGTCGCCGACGAGGTTGGCACCGCGCAGCGGTCGGGTGACCTCCCCCTTCTCGATGAGGTAGGCCTCCGTCATGCCGAACACGAAGTCCCCCGAGGCCGGGTCGACCTGCCCGCCGCCGAGGGCCTTGCAGAAGATCCCACGGTCCACCGACGCGACGATGTCGGCCGGGTCGTCGGTGCCCGGCAGGATGAAGGTGTTCGTCATGCGTGGGATCGGCAGGTGCGCGTAGGACTGGCGGCGCCCGTTGCCCGACCGCGGGATCCCGAGCTCCGCCGCGCGCAGGCGGTCGGACATGTAGTCGGTGCAGACGCCCTCGGAGAACAGCACCGTGCGCTGCGCCGGCGTGCCCTCGTCGTCGAAACCGAAGCTGCCCCACGCTCCGGGCACCGTCGCGTCGTCCACCCCCGTGACGAGGGGCGTGCCGATGCGCTCGCCCCGCCGCCCCCGGTACACGCTGGCCTCCTTCGCGACGATGTCCGCCTCCATCCCGTGCCCGCACGCCTCGTGGAAGATGACCCCGCCGCCGCCTGCGGCGAGCACGACGGTGAACTCGCCCGTCGGGGCGGGGATCGAGTCGAGCATCGCGACGGCCTGCTCGGCGGCGAACCGGCCGACCTGCTCGGGGGGATGCTCGTCGAACAGCTCGAGCCCCACCGCGCCGCCCGGCCCCTCGAACCCCATCTGGATCACGTCGCCCCGCGCCGCCACGGCCTGCACGACGATCCGGGTGCGCACCCGGGTCTCCGTGGACCGGTGCCCCTCGGAGTTCAACAGGAGGATGTCCTGGTGCGCGTCGGCGTAGCTCACCGTCACCTGGCGCACCGCCCCGTCGACGCTGCGGGCGGCGTCGTCGGCGGTGGTGACGATATCCACGAGGGCCGGGCGGTCCGCCGACAGCGGATCGCGGGCGGCCGGGTGCCTGACGGGCGGTGCGGCGTCGCGCAGGTCGACGACGCGGGCGCCTCCCGAGCCGGGTATGCCCGCCGCGGCCGTGTCGGCGGCCTCGAGCAGCGCCTCGCGGGTCAGAAGGTTCGTGTACGCGTACGCCGTCTGGCGTCCGCGCACGACACGGATGCCGGCGCCCCGGTCCAGACCGGACGTGAGATCCTCGACCTTGCCGTCGTCGAACCGCAGGCTGCGGCCGCGCCGGCTCTCGGCGTAGATCTCGGCGAACTCGCCGCCGGTGGACAGGGCCGTGGACAGCACCGCGCGCACGGCGGCGTCATCGAGCTCAGGTGGGGCCATGGCGGCCGAGCCTAGTAGTGGCGCTACCGCTTCGCTACATGAGCGCCGGGGTAGGGGCGCCCGCCCTGCGATGCACGCCGTGAGGACGGATCTCCCCGCCGCCCTCGAGCGCCGCAGGGTCCGGCGTGACCAGTGCACCCGAGACGGGGGTGCCGCCGGTCACGCAGGCCTCCTGCGGTGGAGTCCGGTCGCCATCTCGCCCCCCGATAAAGGCCGTGGTGCCGGTCGGAACTCCGTGACCTGACGAGATCCAGAGTGGCCGCGGGACCATGCCGCGGCATCCTCAAACTTGATGAAAGTGCCCGAGGCGGCGAGGTGAGCGCTCTGCGGAACGCGAAAATGCCACGGTTACACTGGCCGCGCGGCCCCCGTAGCTCAGTGGATAGAGCATCGGTTTCCTAAACCGAGTGCGCAGGTTCGATTCCTGCCGGGGGCGCGCGAGCGCGGCCTCCCCGATCTCACCGTCCGGCGCTGACGACGTCACCCGCGAGGACGCGAGCCCATCGCGCGCCCGGTCGAGGCAGCGCTGCAGCCGTGCGATCTCGTAGGGATTGGTCCCCTCGCGGGCGAGGCGGTCGAGTCGGGCCTGGAGTCCGTGGAGCTCCTCGGCGAGGCTGCGCATGTCGAACTCGGTGTCGTGCACTGCGCCGGTCACCATCATGCGCCCTTCTCGTCCTGCCTTCCACGGACCGGTGGCGTCCGCGTTCATACCCTCTCTCCTGAGAATGTGCCCATCGGGGGACGAAAGCATCCCCACTATTGGTGATATCAGGTGGGGTGGCATGACCACCGGCCCGCGTGGGGAACAGGGTTGCCACCCGGTGAAGGGGCGGGTCATGATGGCCCGGCCGGGACGACGACCTACTGACAGCGAACAGCGAGTGGAGGCGAGCGGCGATGGCCAAAGTCGTGTTCGACGGAGTGTGGAAGCGCTATCCGGACGGCACCGAGGCCGTGAAGGACTTGTCCCTGGAGGTTGACGACGGTGAGTTCGTCATCCTCGTCGGGCCCTCCGGTTGCGGCAAGTCCACCGCGCTGCGGATGGTCGCCGGCCTGGAGGAGATCTCCGAGGGCAAGATGATCATCGGCGACCGGGTCGTGAACGACCTCACGCCGAAAGAACGCGACATCGCGATGGTGTTCCAGAGCTACGCGCTCTATCCGCACATGAGCGTGGCCGACAACATGGGGTTCGCGCTGAAGCTCGCCAAGGTCGACAAGGCCGAGATCAAGCGCCGCGTCGAAGACGCCGCCGACATCCTTGGCCTCACCGAGCACCTCCACCGCAAGCCGAAGGCGCTCTCGGGCGGGCAGCGCCAGCGCGTGGCGATGGGCAGGGCGATCGTCCGCAACCCCCAGGCGTTCCTCATGGACGAGCCGCTGTCCAACCTCGACGCGAAGCTGCGCGTGCAGATGCGTGCGGAGATCGCCCAGCTCCAGAACCGGCTGAACGTGACGACCCTCTACGTCACGCACGACCAGGTCGAGGCCATGACGATGGGTGACCGGGTCGCGGTCCTCAAGCGGGGTGAGCTGCAGCAGGCCGACTCGCCGCAGACCCTCTATGACAACCCCGACAACCTCTTCGTCGCCGGCTTCATCGGCTCGCCGTCGATGAACATCTGCGAGGGCAGCCTCGAGCGGGACGACGGCAAGGTGTACGTCCACATCGGCTCCGACCGCCTGGCCGTGGACGACCGCGCCTTCGACCACTACCCGAAGGCGGCGGACAAGGTCGGCGCAAAGGTCATCGTGGGGCTGCGCCCCGAGCACTTCACCCGCGGCGAGAACGCCCCCGAGGACCGCCGCTTCAACACGAAGGTGTGCCTCGTGGAGGCACTCGGCTCCGACCTGCTCGTGCACTTCGACACCGACGCCCCGCCCGTGGTGACCGAGGACATGCGCGAGGCCGTCGACGACGCCGACGCCTTCGCCGAGCTCGAGCGCAGCGCGGCGAAGGGCGGACAGACCTTCACCGCAAGGCTCGAGCCGAAGGGATTCCCGAAGGTGGGCGAGCAGCTGGCCCTCGGCTTCCGCACCGAGACGCTGCACTTCTTCGACCTTGACGGAGGTCTGGCGCTGCGCTGACCGCGGGCCAGGCGTTACGATACTCGTAGTAGCGCACGAGTGGCCACCCCGGGTGGCGAACCGAGAGGAATGGCAAATGGGTCGGCGAGTCGGAACCGCAGGCAGCGTCGTGGTGCTCATCGTGGCGCTGATCGGCTGCACCCCGGGCGGGGGAACGGACGAGGCAGGACTGGTCTGGGCGATCGGCGGTGCGGAGGCCCAGCCGGGCGGCGTGCACCAGGCCATCGCCGAACGCTGGAACGAGCTCAACCCCGACACGCCGGTACGCCTGGAGGTCCTGCCGGAGGACGCTGACGGCCAGCGGGAACAGCAGGCGCTGGAGCTGCAGGCCGAGGGCAGCGGCTTCGACGTGATCGGCATGGACGTCATCTGGACGGGCGAGTACTCGGAGAACGGCTGGATCGACAGCCTCGAAGACGTCCGCGACCAGATCGAGGGCCAGTCGCTGCCCGGTCCCTTCGAGTCCGCGACGTGGGGTGGCGAGCTCTGGGGCGCCCCCTACAACTCCAACGCCGGGTTCCTGTACTACCGCACGGACCTCGTCGACGAGCCGCCGACCACCTGGGAGGAGCTCAAGGAGGTCGGCATGGCCGTCGCCCAAGAAAACGACATGGCGCCCTTCGTCGGGCAGGGCGCGCGCTACGAGGGCTTCGTGGTCAACTTCCTCGAGTACTTCTGGGGTGCTGGCGGCGACCTCTACAACGAAGATCAGACCGAGGTGCTCTTCGGTGCGGACGACGCGGCGATGACCGCCCTGGACTTCATGCGGACCTCCCTGGAGGACGGCTTCTACGCGCCGGGCTTCAACACCGCCCAGGAAGAGGAGGCCCGCACCGTGTTCCAGGAGGGCGACGCCGTGTTCATGCGCAACTGGCCCTACGCGTACAGCCTCATCGAGGAGGACGAGGGCAGCCCCGCCAACGGCAACTTCGACATCGCGCCCCTGCCGACGTTCACCGGTGAGGGCACGATCTCCGCGCTCGGTGGCTTCAACAACGCCGTGAGCGCCTTCTCCAACAACAAGGAGCTCGCCAAGGAGTTCGTCGTCTGGCTGTCCACGGACATGGAGCCCCAGCGCATGCTAGGCGAGCGCGGCACCCCCCCCAGCCTCGCGGCGGTCTACGAGGAGCTTGAAGGAGATCCGGTCATGGAGCGGCTCGGCGAGGTCCTGCCGGACGCGCGCCCGCGGCCGCCGGCGCCGGAGTGGAACCAGATCTCCTCCACCATGCAGCGCCAGCTGTTCCCCGCCTACAACGGGGAGGCGGACCCGCAGGCCGCGATCGACGCGGTCCGCGACTACCTCGAAGGCACTATCGAGTAGCGAGGGGGGTTGCCGATGGCCGGGACCGTAACGGAACAAGACCGCCGCCGGCCCGATGCGGTCCCTGCCGGGGGCTCTGGCCCCGGCAAACAGCAAGGCCTGTCGGAGCGCGCGCTCGCCAAGGTCTTCATCGCGCCGTCAGTCCTCACTATGGCGGCGGTGGCCCTGTTCCCCGTCGTCTACGCGCTCGTCCTCAGCCTGTACCTCTACACCCGCCGGCAGATGATCGGTTTCGGGGGCCTCCAGAACTACGTCACCGCGCTCACCGATAGCCGCTTCTGGGACGCGGTGCAGTTCACCTTCGTGTTCACCGTGACGTCTGTGGTAGGCGAGTTCCTGATCGGGATGGGGTTCGCGCTCCTCATGAACCAGGCCTTCCGCGGCCGTGGCATCACGCGCGCCGCAATCCTCGTCCCCTGGGTGATCCCCACGGTCATCGCCGCACAGATGTGGTTCTTCATGTTCAACGTCACCCCGGGGTTCATCAACAACCTGCTGGGCCTCGGTGACTACCCGTGGTTGGGGCAGTCCGGGTCGGCGACCGCGGCCATCATCTTCGCCGACGTATGGAAGACCGCACCATTTGTGGCCCTCCTCCTGCTCGCTGGGCTGCAGACCATCCCCCAGGACGTGTACGAGAGCGGGCGCGTCGATGGCGCCGGCATGTTTCAGCGGTTCTTCTACATCACCCTGCCGCTGCTCAAGCCCGCCATCCTCGTCGCTCTGCTCTTCCGCACCGTCGATGCGCTCCGTGTCTTCGACTTGCCACGGGTCATGACCCAGGGTGCCTTCGGCACCGAATCGCTGTCGATCCTCGTGCAGGAGTTCATCGTGCGGACCCCCAACCCCGGCTACGGCTCCGCGCTATCGACGTTGACGTTCGCGGTCGTGCTCGTGGTCGGGATGATCTTCGTGTCCCTGCTTGGACGTGACCTCGTGATCGGGGAGGGAGACTGATGTCGACGACACCGGTACCGACCGACGAGGCGCAGCGCCGTGCGCCTGACCGACCGGCCGCGGCATCGGGACGCCAGGGCACCGTCGAGCGGCGTTCGACCCTGCAGAAGGTCGGCAAGACCGCGATGCTCGGCGTGATCCTGTTCTGGTGCCTCTTTCCCTTCTTCTGGCTCATCATGACGAGCCTGAAGCTCGGGGACCGCGCGCTGAACAGCCCCGACCTCTTCCAGGGGCCGTTCGGCCTCGACAACTACCTTGCGGTCTTCCAGCTGAACTTCCACCTGAACCTGCGCAACTCGGCCGTCGTCGCCGGCACGACGACGATCCTCTGCGTCATCATCGGCTCCCTCGCGGCGTACGCCCTCGCACGGCTGCCGCTGCGCCGCAAGATCCTGCTGCTCTCGGGGGTTCTGGCGGTGTCCTTGTTCCCCCCCGTGGCGCTCGTGCCGCCCCTGTACGAGGTCTGGCGAGCGCTGGGGTTGCTCAACACCTACGAGGGCCTGTACATCCCCTACATCGCCTTCACCCTGCCCCTGACGATCTTCATCCTCGTGACCTTCTTCGCGTCGATCCCGAAGGACCTCGAGGAGGCAGCGCGCGTGGACGGCGCGTCGGCGTTCCAGGCGTTCTACAAGGTCGTCCTGCCCTTGGCGGCGCCTGGCGTGTTCGCCGCGGCCATCATCATCTTCGTGCTGTCGTGGAACGAGTTCCTGCTCGCGAGCACGTTCGCGCCACGCAACCCGGAGATAGCGCAGACGGTCCCCGTCGCGATCGCGGGCTTCACCGGGGCGGTGCCCTTCCAGCGCCCCATCGGCACGATCACCGCGGCCTGCGTCGTCGTGACGATCCCGATGATCATCACGGCGCTGATCTTCCAGAAGCGGATCGTCGCCGGCCTGACCGCCGGTGGAGTGAAGGGCTGAGCCCGCCGGCACCAGCGTTGCGCCGGTGCTCCCGACGCCCGCCCGCCCACCGCTCGTGACCCTGCACCTCTTCACGGTCGCCGCGTCGAGGGTGGGTGGCGCCCTCGCCCGCATGGCCCTCGACCGACGCCACCTCCGGGCCACGCCCGGCTGCCGGTTCTGGAAGCTGCTCGGCACCGGCGACGGGCGCACCTTCACCCTTCGCGACGCCGATCCCCTGCGCTGGGGACTGCTCGCCGTGTGGGAGGATCCCGCACACCTCACCGACTTCGAGCGGTCCTCCCCCGTCGCCGCCGGCTGGCGGCGCATCGCCGTCGAGCGGTGGCGCGCCGACCTTGTCCCCCTGCGCGCCCGGGGAACCTGGTCCGGGCGCCGGCCCTTCGAGCCGGTGGGTGCCCCGCACGACGCCGGTCCCGTTGCGGCGATCACGCGGGCGCGGCTCGCCCCGGCGAAGGCGCGGACCTTCTGGCGCGCGGTGCCGCCTGTCTCAGCCGACCTGCACCGGGCCCCGGGCCTGCGGTTCGCGATCGGCATGGGGGAGGCGCCCGTCGGCCTGCAGGGCACGTTCAGCCTCTGGGACGACGAACGGGCGCTTGCGTCCTACGCCTACGGGGGCGCCCCACACCGCGACGCCGTGGCGCGGACGGCCACGGAGGGCTGGTACGCCGAGGAGTGCTTCGCGCGCTTCGCGGTCCGCCAGACCACCGGGACGGTCGACGGACGCGATCCCGCCGGCGCCCACGCCCCCGGGTCTCCCGGCGCCGCATGACCCGCGCGCGGGCGGCCTCGCGGGCGCGGGGAGCCCGGCCCTACACTGCCGAGGCATGCGGGACGTGGTCGTCGTCGGCGCCGGGCACAACGCGCTCGTCGCGGCCTGCTATCTCGCCCGGGCGGGTCTCGACGTCGAGGTCGTCGAGCGCCGCGACGTCGTGGGCGGGGCGGTGTCGACCGTTGAGCGCTTCCCCGGCTACCACATGGACGTCGGCTCCAGCGCCCACATCATGGTGCGCCACACCGGCATCGCCGAGGATCTCGGCCTGGCCGAGCTCGGCCTGGAGTACCGCGACCTCGACCCGTGGGGCTTCGCGCCGTTCGGCGAGGAGGCGCTCGTGCTCTGGCGCGACCTCGACGCGACCTGCGCGTCGATCGAGGGGGTCTGCGGCGGGAGGGACGCCGAGGCCTACCGGCGGTTCGCCCTCGACTGGGGCGCACGCAACGCGCGGGTCTTCGCCGCCTTCCAGGGACCGCCCACCGCGGCGGGTCTCGGACGCCACCTGTGGGGACTCGGCAGGGCGAGCGGCCTGCCGGGGCTCGAGCTGTCCCGCCAGTTCCTGACCTCCGGCGACGCGCTGCTCGACGCCCACTTCGACGACGAGCGGCTGAAGACCGCCCTCGCCTGGCTCGGCGCGCAGTCGGGCCCGCCCACGCACGAGACCGCCACGGCCGACCTCGTGGGGTGGAACATGCTCCTGCACCGCATCCCCCCCGGGCACCCGAAGGGCGGCAGCGGGATGCTCTCCGTCGCGCTCGCGCGCCGCTTCGTCGCGCTCGGGGGCACGCTGCGCCTCGGCGACGGCGCGGCGGTGATCGCCGCGCGCGACGGTCGGGTGACGGGTGTGGTGATGGAGTCCGGTGACGCCGTTTCGGCAGCGACCGTCGTCGCCGGGTGCCACGTGCTCACCACGTTCGACCTCGTGGGCGGGGACGCGGGGGCCGCCTGGGGCCAGCTCGCCGAGCGCGCACGGCGCACCGTCCGCGTCGGCAACGGCATCGGCATGGTCGTGCGGCTCGGCACGAACGCCCTGCCCGCCTACCCGGGCGGCGTCGGAGGCGCGGAGTGGCGGGCCCTCCAGCTGATCGCCCCGTCACGGCGCTTCCTGCGGCGCGCACACGGCCAGTTCAACGCGGGCGTGCCGCCCGAGCGCCCCGCGGTCGTCGCCATGACGCTGTCGGCCCTCGACGACACCATCGCACCGCCTGGCAAGCACAACGTCTCGGTGTGGGGCCAGTGGCACCCCTACGCGCTCGCCAACGGCGAGCGCTGGGACGCCATCGCCGAGCGCGAGGGCGCGAAGCTCATCGCGGCGGTGGACGCGGCCGCCCCCGGTTTCGCCGCCGCCGTCGAGCACGTCCACGTGCAGACGCCGCCCGACCTCGAGCACGAGCTCGGCCTTCGTCGCGGCAACGTCATGCACGTAGACATGACCCTCGACGAGATGTTCGCGTGGCGGCCGCTGCCCGAGCTCGCCGGCTACCGCACGCCCCTGGCCGGCCTCTACCTCACCGGCGCGTCGACCCATCCTGGCGGGGGGGTGTTCGGGGCGAGCGGCCGCTCCACCGCCCGGGTCGTCCTCGCCGACCGGGAGGCCGCGGCGGCACCGGCCTGGGTGCCGGGGCGGCTGCGGGGCCTCGGCGCGCGCAGCGGCCTGCGGGACAAGAAGTGACGGGTCCGCCCGCGACCGCACCGGCCGACGTGCGCCGACGGCGGGAGGTCCCCGGCCGTGCGGTCCGGACGGCGCCGGCGGTGCTCGCCGTGGCGGTCATCGGCCTGCAGATCGCCTACCCGCTCGTCCACGGCGCCGCCCGCGGCCGCCTGACCGTCGCGACCGTGCTCGTGTTCTTCGCCGCGTCGGTCAGCCATGCGCTCGTGTGGCGGGGCCGGCGCTTCGCCGCGACGCTCGTGGTGGTCACGGCCGGCGGCGGCCTCGCCGTCGAGGTCGCCGGCGTCGCGACCGGTTGGCCGTTCGGCGCCTACGCCTACGCCGGCACGCTCGGCGCCGACCTCGCCGGCGTGCCGCTCGTCATCCCCCTGGCCTGGACGATGATGGCCTACCCGGCCCTGCTCGTCGGGCGGGCGATCACCCGCCACCGGGTCGCCGGACCGCTCGTCGCCGGCTGGGCGCTGGCGAGCTGGGACCTGTTCCTCGACCCCCAGATGGTCGACGCCGGCCACTGGGCGTGGCGGTCCGGCGGACCGTCCGTGCTCGGCGTCCCGGTGTCGAACTTCGCCGGGTGGACGCTCGTCGCGGTCGTGATGATGGCGCTCGTGTGGCGGGCAGCGGGAGGGGGCGCGCGTGAGGCCGCCACGGTCGGCGGTTCCGGCGTCCACGCCCCCGACGACCGGCCGATGCACGCGCTCTACCTGTGGGTGTACGCGTCGTCGGTGCTCGCCCACGCCACGTTCTTCGGCCTGCCCGGCTCGGCGGCGCTCGGCGGGGTCGGCATGGGGACGGTCGTCGCCGCGTTCCTGTGGTCGTTGCGGGGCCGGTGAGCAGGGCCGTCCGGGCGGCGAGCGCGGGAGCCGCGCTCGTGAGCCTCCACTCCGCCGTGAACGCCGCCCTCCTGCGCACCCCGCCGACAGGCCGGCTGGCGGGGTCGCCGGGGGGCACGGTGAGCGTGCTCGTCCCGGCACGCGACGAGGCGGCCCGCGTCGGCGCGTGCGTGCGCGCGGTCCTCGACCAGCGCGGCGTCGAGCTCGAGCTCGTGGTGCTCGACGACGGCTCGCGTGACGGGACCGCCACCGTCGCGCGGGCCGCGGCGGCGGACGACCCTCGGGTGCGGGTGCTGACCGGTGCGCCGCCGCCGCCCGGGTGGCTCGGCAAGCCGCATGCCTGCGCGCAGCTCGCCGCCGCAGCGCGGGGCGAGGTGCTCGTGTTCCTCGACGCCGACGTCGTCCTCGCGCCCGGCGGGCTCGCCGCGACGGTGGCGCTGCTCGCCGGAGGCGACCTCGACCTCGCGTGCCCCTACCCCCGGCAGCTCGCCGGCGGGGTGGGTCCGCGCCTCGTCCAGCCCCTGCTGCAGTGGTCGTGGCTGTCGTTCCTGCCGCTGCGGCTGGCCGAGCGCAGCCCCCGCCCGTCGCTGACCGCCGCCAACGGCCAGCTCCTCGCCTGCCGCGCCCCCGCCTACCGGGTCGCCGGCGGTCACGAGGGCGTGCGCGGGCGGGTCCTCGAAGACCTCGAGCTCGCGCGGGCGTTCAAGCGCGCCGGCTACCGCGTCGCCGTCGCGGACGGCACCGCCGTGGCGACGTGCCGGATGTACGAGGGCTGGGCGGACCTCTGCGACGGTTACACGAAGAGCCTGTGGGCGGCGTTCGGCTCACCGGCGGGCGCGGCCGGGGCCATGGCGCTCCTCGGGTGGCTGTACGTGCTGCCGCCGGCGGCGGCGGTCTGCGCCCTCCAGCGCCGGCGCCCCCGCGCAGCGGTGGCCGGCCTCGCCGGCTATGCGGCGGCCGTCGGTGGCAGGGTGCTCACCGCCCGGCGCACCGGCGGCCGGGCCGCCGACGCGCTCGCCCATCCGGCCTCGATCGTCGCGCTCGGCGGTCTCACCGCGGTGAGCTGGTGGCGCAAGGCGCGCGGGCGGCTGGTATGGAAGGGGCGGCGCCTGTGAGGGTCGTGGTCGTCGGCGCGGGGGTCGGCGGTCTCGCCGCGGCGGCGCGCCTGGCCGCCGCCGGGCACCGCGTCACCGTCTGCGAGCAGGCCCCCGCCGTGGGCGGCAAGCTCGGGCGGGTGCGCCTGGCCGGGGCGACGTTCGACACGGGCCCGTCGCTGCTGACCATGCCCCACGTCCTCGCCGAGACGTTCGCCGACACGGGCGACCCCCTCGACCGGGTCCTCGACCTGCAGCCCGTCGAGCCGATCGCCGAGTACCGCTACGCCGACGGGACGCGTTTCGCGACGTCGGCGGACCCGGCGACGACCGCGGCGAACCTCGACGGCGCGCTGGCGTGCGGCAGCGGCGCGGACTGGCTGGCGCTCATGCGCCGCGCCGGGCGCATCTGGCGGGCCGTGCGCGGACCCGTGCTCGAGCGTGCGCTCGACGGCCCGACCGACCTCGCCCCGCTCGCCCTGCGGGTGCGCGACCTCGCCGCCGTCGCCCCGCACGCGACGCTGCGCGGGCTCGGCCGGCGCTACCTGCGCGACCCGCGCCTGCGGATGCTCCTCGACCGCTACGCCACCTACACCGGCTCCGACCCGCGTCGGGCGCCGGCGGCCCTGGCGGTGGTGCCCTACGTGGAGCAGACCTTCGGCGCCTGGTACGTCACCGGCGGGCTCTACCGCATCGCCGAGGCGCTCGCCGACCGCGCAGCCGGGCGCGGCGCGCGCCTCCGCCTCGCCACGCCGGTCACCGGCATCGAGGTGGCGGGCGGGCGGGCCACCGCCGTGCGCCTGGCGGACGGCGAGCGACTGGCAGCCGACGCCGTGGTCGCCAACGCCGACGCGGCCCACGTCTACGGCGACCTCGTGCGGTCCCCTCTCGCGAACCCGGCCCGCCGCCGGCTCGCCCGCGCGACCCCGTCGCTGTCGGGATTCGTCGTCCTGCTCGTCCTGCGCGGGCGCACCGCGGGGCTCGGGCACCACACGGTGCTCTTCCCCGCCGACTACGACGCGGAGTTCGCCGCGCTGTTCGGCTCGCGTCCCCGCCCGGTGGCCGACCCGACGCTGTACGTCGCCGCCCCGCGCGACCCGGCGGTGGCGCCGGCCGGCGGCGAGGGCCTGCTCGTGCTCGCCAACGCGCCGCGCAGCGACGAGGTCGACTGGGACGCCCCCGGCACGGCGGAGGCCTACGCCGACCGCCTCGTCGACCTGCTCGCCGCCCGGGGCCTCGACGTGCGCGGGCGCGTCGTCGCCCGCCGTGCCTTCACCCCCGCGGACCTCGCCCGGCGCACCGGCGCGGTCGGCGGGGCGATCTACGGCACGTCGAGCAACGGGCCGCGGGCGGCGTTCCTGCGGCCGGCCAACCGCTCCCCCGTGCCCGGGCTGTTCCTCGTCGGCGGCTCGTCGCACCCGGGGGGCGGCCTGCCGCTCGTGCTCCTGTCGGCCCGGATCGTCGCCGGCCTCGTCGGCCGGCCCTGACCCCCGGCGGCGAGCGCACCGTCACCGCCGACGGTCTTCTCCCTGCGGTGTGGCGAGCTCGCGGTAGGTGACGGCCAGGAGCTGGGCGAGGGCGACGGCGCTCAGCGCCGCGAGGACGGCGAGCGCGAGGCCGGCCACCGCGGGGGCATGCCCCACGGCGGCGCCGGCCCCGACGAGCGCGGCGACGCAGAGCACGATGCGCACAGGGCGCTCCCCCACCGTGACGACGCCGATGCCCTCCATGCCCGCGTTGGCCGCACGAGCCCGGAGGTACTCGAGCAGCCCGAACGCCACCCCGCAGGCCACCACGAGCCCGCCGGGAGCGCCGACCACCCAGACAGCGAGCAGGGCGAGGACCTCGGTCACCCGGTCGGCGAGCGAGTCGAGGACGAAGCCCCACCGGGTCGCCCGGCCGGTCATCGCCGCCACCGCCCCGTCGAGGGCGTCCGCGAACCCCGCGCCGGCGAGCACCGCTCCGGCGACCAGCGGCCAGCGCCCGCCTGCGCCGGCCACCACGTACGCCGCCAGGCCGAGCCACACGCCCCACAGGGTGAGCACGTCGGGGTGCACCCCGCGGCGCACGAGCGGTCGCGCCGCCGCGAACGCGACCCCGAGCGTCGCGCGCACCCACCGGTTGCTCCGCGGGTCATACCCTTCGTGGAGCGCCGACCAGCCCGACAGGTAGCCGTCGAGCGACGGCACGGCGGCGGGGCGTTGGCGGGTGGCGACCATGGCGGCGACCAGCGCCACCGCCGTGCAGCCCAGCGCGACCCCGGCGATCATCGCCGGCGATCGTACGCGGGCGGTTGCCGGGTAGGCTCGCGCGCATTCGACGAGGAGAGGCCCATGCGGCTCGGACTGAACATCGGCTACTCGGGAGTGGCGATCGGCAACGTGCTGCCGCTCGTCCAGCAGGCCGACCGCCTCGGGGTCGACTCGGTGTGGGCGGCGGAGGCGTACGGGTCGGACGCCGTCACCGTCCTCGCCTACCTCGCGGCCCGCACCGAGCGCATCAAGCTCGGCAGCGCCATCCTGCAGATCGCCGCCCGCACGCCGGCGAACACCGCCATGACCGCGATGACCCTCGACGCGCTGTCGGGGGGCCGGGTGCTCCTCGGCCTCGGCATGTCGGGTCCGCAGGTCGTGGAGGGGTGGCACGGGCTGCCCTACGGCAAGCCGCTCGAGCGGACCCGCGAGTACGTCGAGATCGTGCGCCTCGCGATCGCACGCTCGGGACCGCTCGTCTACGAAGGCCAGCACTACCAGATCCCCTACGCCGGGCCGGACGCGACGGGTCTCGGCAAACCCCTCAAGTCGATCCTGCACCCGCTGCGCGAACGCGTGCCCATCTACCTCGCCGCCATCGGCCCCCGCAACGTCGCGCTGACGGCGGAGATCGCGGACGGCTGGCTGCCGATCTTCTACTCCCCGGAGCGGGAGGACATCTTCAACGAGCACCTCGACAAGGGCCTTGCCGAGGCTGACCGCGACGCCGGCGACCTCGACATCGCCGCGACCGTTCCGGTCGCCGCCGGGGACGACGTGGCGGCCTGCCGTGACGAGCTCCGCCCGCTCTTCGCTCTCTACATCGGCGGCATGGGGGCCCGCGGCCGCAACTTCTACCACGAGCTGGCGTGCCGCTACGGGTTCGCCGACGCGGCCGACCGCATCCAGGACCTCTACCTCGACGGCAAGAAGTCGGAGGCGGCGGCTGCGGTGCCCGACGCCCTCGTCGACGAGATGGCCCTCGCCGGACCGCTCGAGCGCATACGCGACCGCGTCGAGGCCTGGAAGGCGTCGCGGGTGACGACGCTCGTCCTCGCCACGAACGACGTCGGGGTGCTCGCGGCGCTGCGGGACGCGCTGTAGCGTCCTTCCCTACCCGTCGACGGCGAGCCGGGCGAGGTCGCTCGCGCCCGCTGTGCTCCGGCCGAAGGCGATGAGCTCGTCCTCGGTCAGGGGGCTCGCAGGAGGGCCGGCACAGGTCATCACCGCGCCGGCGGCGACCAGCCGTGCCGCCTCCACCGAGCCGACGCGGCCGCCGGTCAGGCCTCGGCAATGAGGGCACACGAAGCGCCGTACGTGCCCGCCGGCGGCGGGGTAGGCGACGACGGTCACCTTGTCCGCGGGCACGGCACGGATGGGGCGGGGGCATCGTGGACACCGGACCCCGCCGAGGTCGACGAGCGGCTTGCGCCGGTGCTCGCGATCCCACCAGTACTGCCCTGTGGTGCGCGGAGGACGACGCTCGGTTTCGCTCACACGAGAGCGATACCCACCTGCGGCGTCTTCGATTCCGCAAGCCACCAGCGGGCGGCGCGGAGCCCGGCCGAGGATTCGGCCGGGCTCCGGCGTTGCCCTACTCGCGCTCGGCGTCCTGGGCCTGGAACGGCCCGCCGGCGTCGTGGACCCGCACCCGGAAGCCGCGGAAGCGCTCCGGGAAGTCGGCGTCCGACGCCGCGCCGCTCGTCCAGAGGTCGATCGTCGGCTCGCCCGCGATCTCCCCTTGAGCGACCGCGACGACACCGCCGCTGCCCATCCACCGCGCGACGGCTGCGGCCAGGGCCTCGTCGAAGCTGTCCGCCACTTGCCTCACCTCCCTGTTGTGGAGGCAAGCATGCCGCGTCAGCCGATGCGGATGCCGAGGAGCGCCGTCACGAAGGCGATCGGGTTCATGATCGTGGCCGCCGAAGAGCCGGCGAACAGCAGGCCGACCGCGTGGTTGTCGAGGTTGAGCACGAGGCTGCCCGAGTCGCCCGGCGCGCTCATGTTCGTCGTCACGATCTGGCGAGCGAACCGCGCGACCCTGCCGCCGCCGAAGTTCACGTCGACGGTGGCGTTGACGCTCTGGACCCGTCCGGTGGTGTAGTTCGTCGTCCGCCCGGTCTTCTGCACGACGTCGCCGACGGCGACCTGCGCCGGCGGCTTCGGATAGCCGATGTAGTACACCTCCCGCGTGAGCGACTGGAAGGGCACCTCGGCGATCGCGGCGTCGATGAGGTTCAACGGCGGCGACGCCGGGTTCTCCGCGTGGAAGCGGATCGGCTGGAACCGTGCGAGACGCCCGATGACGTCCTGCGGCAGGACGCCGCCGTCGGCTTTGCCCGGCTGGAGGATCGGGTCACCGATGCTCGCGGCGTTGGAGTTGGCGAGCACGTGGTTGTTGCTCAACAGGTAGAAGCGCGGCGGTATCCCCGGAAAGGCCGCGCTGTCGTAGCAGCCGGTCGCTATCGTGCCCGCCGTGACGTTGAAGTGCCCGACACTGCACCCGCCCATCGCGGGCCGCATGCGAACGGTGAGCGCCTGGGTGTCGAAGGTGGGCACGAACGCGCTCCGCGGCAGCTGCCCCGGCTCGGTCGCGGCGCCGTTGGCCGGAACGTCGACGCGCAGCGCCTGCTCCGTCCGGGTCGCCCCGGCGTGGAGGATTCCCACCTCGACGACGTCCGTCGTCGAGCCGTCGATGGTGGACGGCACGATGTCGTCGGCCGAGAGCAGCGACGGGTCGAGCTTCGTGTCGACGAGCACCGACAGCGCCGGCTCGTCGGTCTCCCGCCCGCCGACGGACTTGTAGCCGAGCGCTACCCCGACGACGTGGTCCTTGGCAAGCAGCTCCTCCTCGGTGCCGGCCTGCACATCGGCCAGCGGCACGAACTGGGGTGGAACAAGGTCTTCGATCATGGCTTCACAACCCTCCGTTTGGGTGTTGGTAACGGTCCCGCCAGGGACTCGACGTCGCGCTGCCGTCCCGCCCGGAAGGCTCCGGCGCGCAGCGGGCAGCGCCCGTTCATGGTCCCATGACCGCCCGCGGATGCCAATGGTTCCTTAGGTCCATCTTTTGCCGCTTTCGCTGTCGAAGCGGGGGGAGGAGACCTTGCGTCAGAGGGGAGGGTCGAGGCCGAGTCCCGGGGCGCCGCGGAACCAGTGCGCCGCCTCCCCGCGGCGACGTACGCCGAGCTTCGTCAGCACGTGGTGCACATGGTTCTTCACGGTCGCCACCTCGATGTGCAGCCGGCGGGCGATGTCGATGTTCGTGAGCCCCTCGCTGACCAGTCCCAGGACCTCGAGCTCCCGGGCCGTGAGGCGCACGGCGGGCTCCGGGCGCTGCGCTGCCCGCGGGCGTGAGCCCTCGCCTGCCCTGGCCACCCTGCGCACGGTGGCGACGAGCTGGGCGATGGACTCCTCCGGTCCGAGGCACGCGGCGAACCCCGCCTGACGGTAGTGCGGGCAGTCCGCCGGCGGGACCCCGAGGGCGACGAGGGACGTCTTGGCGTCCAGACGCCGCAGGAGGACCACGACGCGAGCACGATCGATGCCCGCCGCGTCGACCACGACCAGGTCCGGGGTGGCGCCCGTGCCTGCGGGGGCGCCTCCCTCCCTCTGGCGAACGACCTCGAAGTCCGCCAGGGCGGTGAGCGCCCTCTCCAGCCCTTCGAGATGTACCTGCACCGCGCCCGTCACCGCCACGCGTATAGGCGCGTCCGTCAACTGTGCCGCCATGTCTCCCGCCCCTCGGAAAGTCCTGGGAGACCTGAGGGGCCGCCCGCGGCCGCACGCCAAGCTCCCGACAAGCAGGACACTACTCCTCATTCGCCGCCCCGTCGAGCACTTTGCGGGGCCGCGCGGGCATGAGTGATCCCCGGCCGCGGGGGGCAGGGTGCGGGTAGATCCGCGGGCAGGTTGGCGTCCCCGGTCGTGGGGGGCC
>DATLGH010000020.1 GCA_035540635.1 Egibacteraceae bacterium
CGAGCGACCGCTGCGCCCGCGCAGGCACGCCCCGGGAAAGCCGTCGCTGCCCGAGGAGCGCCCGCGCGTGCCGCGGGATGTGTACGCCGACCTGCGTTCGGCCGCGCGTCCGGGGGAGGTCGACGACGTCGTGGGCGCGTACGCCACTGCGGGGGAGGCGCTCGCCGCGGGGGACGTCGGGCGGGCCATCGAGCTGCTCGAGTGGGCCAAGAGCGCCGCGGCGCGCAGCGTTGCGGTCCGCGAGGCGCTCGGCGTCGCCCGCTACCACGCCGGCGACTTCGCCGGCGCGCACAGCGAGCTCCTGACCTACCGGCGCCTCTCGGGGCGCCAGGACCAGAACCATCTGCTGGCCGACTGCGCGCGGGCAGCCGCCCGCCCCGACAAGGTCGTCGAGTACGTGGACGCCATGGCGTCGGCGGGGGTGCCCGCCGAGCGGTTGGCCGAGGCGCTCATCGTCCTGGCCGGCGACCGGGCCGACCGGGGGGACCTCGACGGCGCGATGCGGGCGCTCGAGCGCGCCGACCTCCAGCCCGCCGAGGTCCGCCCACACCATGTGCGGCTCTGGTACGTCGCCGCGGATCTCGCCGCACGCCACGGCGACGAGGACGCCGCCGTCGACTACCTCCAGGCCATCGACGCGGTCGAGCCCGGCTACCTCGACGTGGAGGACCGCCTGAGGGCCCTCGGGGGCTGAGCACCCGCGGCCGGGCCCGGGGATGCGGCCGCTACCGTGCGGTCAGGCCCTCCGCCCGCTGCTGGAAGTAGCGCACGAGCCCCATCGCGTTCGAGCGCACCCCGGTCAGCAGGGCCACCCTGCCGGCGGCCTCCGGGTCCTGCTCGGCCGAGACGGTGAGCTCGTCGGCGAACCGGCGCCCGAGCGTCTCCGCGACGTGGTCGAGCTCGCTGTGGTCCCCGCGCCCGGCGACCTCCGCGTAGGCGGCCTCGGCCGTCGCCGCCCAGAGCGTCAGTCGCTCGGCGGCTTCGTCGAGCGCCTGCAGCGGCGGGTCGACCGCGCCGTAGTGGGCGAGGTACACCGCCGCCGGCTGGAGCCTGCGGTACCGCTCGAGGGTGCGATGGGCGAGGACGAGGTCGAAGTCGGGTGGGGGAGTGGCGGGGCGGATCACCGCCATGCCCGGCATCTTCACGCCCACGGAGTCGCCGACGAAGAGCGCCCCGGTGTCGCTGTCGAAGGCCGCGATGTGGTGCTTGGCGTGCCCGGGCGTGTAGAGCAGGTCGAGCCGACGGCCGCCCCCCAGATCGAGGACGTCACAATCGGCCACGCCACGCACCCGCGTCCCCTCCACGGGGGTGCAGTCCCCGTAGACGGTGTCCATGACCTCCCCGTAGACCCGGCGTGAGCTTGCGTTCAACCGTGTCGGGTCGACGAGGTGGCGGGCGCCGACCTCGCTGACGACGATCGTCGCGCTCGGGAACGCCTTCGCGATGTCGCCCGCGCCGCCGGCGTGGTCGAGGTGGATGTGGCTGCACACGAGATGGGCGAGGTCGCCGCCGTCCATGCCGAGGCCGTGCAGCGCGTCGATGACGTTGCCGACGGACAGGGCCGGGCCGCACTCGACGAGGGTCGGCCGGGGGGCGTCGATGAGGTAGCCGGCCGTCACCCGGGACATCCCCGCCGTGCGGGTGTCGACCGCCCGCAGACCGTTCGGCAGCTCCTCGACGCTCATGTCGGTCTCGCCTCGACTAGGGGGATACGGGGTCGCGGTCGCTGCCGTGCCCGGGTTCGCCCACGCGGCCGGCAGCCGCGGTGGCCTGCCCGTCGGCTTCCTCGCCCGGGGCGGGCGCCGGCCCGGTGGGGGACGCCTCCTCGCCGGGGATCACCGGCAGCGGGACCTCGGCGAGCTCGGAGATGAGCTCATGGCGGCGCACGTAGGTCGACAGGAGAGCCTTGGTGATCGCCGCGGCCGGCAGGGCGAGCAGGGCGCCGACCGCGCCGAGCAGTGTCGCGCCGACGAGGACGGAGACGAAAGCCACCGCGGGGTGCAGGTCCATGGTGTGCGCCTGGACCTTCGGGGCGAGGACGTAGTTCTCGACCTGCTGGTAGATGGTGAGGAAGATGAGCACCCAGAGGGCCTGGACGGGCTCGTGAACGGCGGCGACCACGAGGAGCAGGATCCCCCCGAGGTAGACGCCCACGAGCGGAACGAAAGCGGTCATCGCCCCCATCCACAGGCCGAGCGGCAACGCGAACGGCACGCCGACGAGGAGCAGGAACACCGTGTGGGCGGCGGCCGAGGCGAAGCC
Source organism: Egibacteraceae bacterium (assembly GCA_035540635.1). NCBI lineage: Bacteria > Bacillati > Actinomycetota > Nitriliruptoria > Egibacterales > Egibacteraceae > Egibacteraceae bacterium. Next base: position 2,263 of record DATLGH010000020.1, read on the forward strand.
GATGAACAGCCGTGAGTAGATGTAGCCGCCGGTCTTGGCCACCGCGAGCTCCCAGATCGCGAGCATCTCGCGCTGGCGCGCGGGTGGCAGGGGCCGAGCGAGGGTCTGGCGCAGGCGCGGGCCGTCGGCCACGAGGTAGAAGGTTATGAACCCGACCGCCAAGGCGCGGACGAGCACGCCGGCCGCGGTCGCCCCGATGTTCACGACGTTGCCGGCCGCCCCGAGCGCCACCTCCCCTGCCCGGTCACCGAGCTCGTTGGACCACTCGAGGACCTGGCGCCGCAGCTCCGGGCTGGCCTCGAGGTCGACGTTGAACGGGAGACGGGCCATGAGCTGGTTCAGCTCGCTGATCGACTGCGGGATGCTCCGCACGAGGCCGGTGACCTGGTCGACGATGAGCGGGACCATCGCCGCGACCGTGCCGACGGTGCCGATGGCCACAGCCAGGAACACCGCCGCCGTGGCCAGCCCGCGCCGCCACCCCCGCCGGGCGAGGAACTGGACGGCCGGCTCCATCGCGAACGACAGGAAGAGCGCGACGAGCAGCATGACGAGCACCCCGCGCAGCGCCGCCACCATGACGAAGGTGAGGTAGGCGGCGATGAGCACGGCGGCGAGCGACGCGAGCCGCCCGGGGGTCAACCACGGCTCGAACCGCCCGTCCCTCCCGGGACGCGGGTCGGGACCGCCGGCCGCGGGGCCGTGGCCGGCCTGCCCGGTCACTGGTCCACCGGGGTCGTGCACGCGACCGCCTTCACCCTTCCGCCCATGACCCCTGACGGTAGGACTCCCCGGCGGGACCGGCAAGCGGACGGTGGCGCCCCGCCGTCGTCGTCGGCCTCCACCTCGTCCCCCAGCCCGACGTGCAGGTCGAGGATGCCCGCGCGACCTCCCACTCCGGGAAGCGGCCAGGCTGCGCTCACCCACCCTCCCCGTCGTCGAGGGCGCGCAGGACGAGCCCCGCGCGCGGCTTCGGCCGGAAGTAGGTGCTCTTGGCCGGCATGTGCTCGCCGGCGGCGGCGAACGCCTCGGCGGTGCGCACGTCGACCGGCCGGAGCAGGAACAGCAGCGCGTCCCGGCTTGACCGGACGGCGGCGGCGGCCGCGTCGAGGTCCGCCCGGTACTCGACCGCGGTCGCCCCCAGGCCGGGCAGGACCGCGTGGTCGAGAACCGCCGTGTCGAGAGCGCGCCACCGCGGTGAGCGCCGCTGCGGCAGCCGGGCGGCGAGGCGGCGCTCGTCGCGGGGGCGCAGCAGCGCGGACGCCATGCCGACCGCCGCGGCCAGCGGCGGCGCGACGAGCAGCCCGAACCCGCGACCGCTCACCGCCTCGAGGCGGTCCCGCAGCGCGCCAGCCGCCGCGGGGGCCTCCTCGAGCGTGAAGTCCTCGCCGACCCTGCGAAGCGCGGCGCGGTCCACGCCGCGCACCAGCCGGTGGACCCCCCGCACCTCCGGCCCGTCGCCGGTGGCGTCGACGACGTAGACGAGCGTACGGTGCCAGGGACCCTCGGGGCGTTCGACGCGGGCGGCGAGGGCCGCGGCGTACCGGTGGTGACCGTCCGCTACGAGCACCCGCACGGGCGCGAGTGCCCGTCGGAGCGCCGCGACCTGCCCGGGGTCGGTGACCGCCCAGACGCGGTGGTCGACTCCGGCCTCGTCGGTGAGCGCGACGACGGGAGGCTCCCGCGGGGGCTCGGCGAGGCGCTCACGGAGCTCGGCGGGGCCCGCGGTGGCGAGGGCGAACACGGGGGCGAGGTCGGCCCGCACCGCCTCCAACCGGCGGCGCCGGTCGGCCACCCGCGCCGGGTCGACGTCCTCGTGGGTGAGGAACGCGCCGTCCCGGCCGGGTTCGTCGAGCGCGACGGCGGCGAGCAGGCCGCGCTGCACGGTCGGCACGCCCCGGCGCAGCTCGTGCTCCTCGTAGCGGTAGAAGGCCGGTGACGGCTCGGGGCGCAGCACCCCGGTCCGGCGCCAGCGGCGCAGGGCCTGCCCGGCGGCGCGGTACGACCCCGTCGCGTCGGGCGGGGCGAGCAGCTCGAGGACGGTGTAGGGGCTTGCGGTGCGGTGAGCGGCGTACGTGATGGGGTCGAGGTCGTCGTACGAGGGCGCGCTCGTCGACGCCGGGTCCCCGGCCACCGCCGTGTCGTAGCGCAGTCCGCGGAACGGCGCGGCGTCGACCACCGACCGCCTCCTCCCCGACGCTGCCTGACCCTCGCCGGGCCACCATACTGGGGGTATCCGACCCCCGACCGAGAGCAGCGCGCGCACGATGGCACACGAGGACGAGTCCCCGACCCCGGCGGTCCCCTCCGGGGCACCGCAGGGCGCCGACGTCTACGCGCTCTACCAGCAGGCCCGCACGAGGCTGGCCGACGGCAACCCCCACGGGGCGGCGGAGGTGCTCGAGCTCGCGGTGGAGCACGAGCCGCACAAGGCGTCGCTGCACGAGACCCTCGGGCGGGCGTACTTCGCGTCGGCGCGCGTGGAGCGCGCCCGCGCGGAGTTCGAGCTGGCCCTCGAGCTCGACCCCTCGGACGCCTACGCCCACTTCGGCGTGGGACGCTGCTACGAACGGCAGGGGCGGCTGCCCGACGCGGCGAAGCACTTCAAGCTCGCCTGCGCGCTCGCCGACCGCGGCGACTACCACGACGCGTTGACCCGGGTGCTCCAGCGCCTCGGCGCCTGACGACGGCTACCGGTAGCCGCCCGGCCACCCCGGCGTCGCCTCGGCGCGGCGCCGCCTGCGCTCCGGGCGGTGGCCGAGCAGCAGGACGATCACCACCCCGGCGACGAAGCCGCCGACGTGGGCGAGGTAGGCGACACCGCCGCTGCCCATCGGCTGCCCGAGCGGCAGGAGCTGGCCGACGAACCACATGAGCAGGACGAGCGCCGCGGGCAGGCGCACGATGAGGAACAGCAGGACCGGCACGGTCACCGTCACGGGCACACGGGGGAACATCACGAGGTAGGCCCCGAGCACGCCCGCGATCGCCCCCGAGGCGCCGACGAGCGTCACGGGGCTGTCGGCGTTCGGCACGACGAACGCCGCGGTGGCGAGCAGGCCGCAGACGACGTAGAAGCCGGCGTAGCGCAGATGCCCGAGACGGTCCTCGACGTTGTTGCCGAAGACCCACAGGTAGAGCATGTTGAACAGCAGATGCAGCCAGCCGCCGTGGAGGAAGAGGCTGAAGACGCCGGCCGCGTACACCGGCTTGTCGGGGACCGGTTGGACGTCGCATCCGGGTGGCAGGGCCTGCGCGACCTGACCGGCGTCGAGCGGCTGGCCCTGCACGAGCTCGACGGGGATCGCGGCGTAGGCGAGGAAGAACTCCCGCTGGGTGCAGCCGTCGGCCCACCACGGCTGCACGAACGCGAACACGCCGATGTTCGCGGCGACGAGGAACCACGTGACCCAGGGCCGCCGACGCGTGGGGTTGCGGTCGCCGAGAGGGATGACCATGTCGCCGGAGGCTGCCCCTGTTGCGCCTCCCTTATCCATTGCGCGCGCTTGGCTATGCTCAGCCCATCGCGGGCGGTGACCCGCTCGAGGGCTCACAGGGGAGGCCGACGTGGACAAGGACTGGCAGAAGTACATCGACCTCGCCAGCGGCTTGCGGGACGCCACGCAGAAGCGCGCCGAGCAGGTTGTACGCGGGCTCGTCAAGCAGGGGGAGATCGCCGCAGAGCGCGCGGAGAAGGCCGTCGACGAGCTCCTGACGAAGTCCGAGGCCAACCGCAAGGCGATGAGCCGCGTCGTGAGCGCGGAGGTCGAGAAGGCCGTGGAGCGCCTGGGGCTCGTTCGCCGCAAGGACCTGCGGACGCTCGAGCGCAGGCTCGACAGCCTCGAGCGCAGCTCCGGCGGGACGGCGTCCGCAAAGCCCAGAAAGAAGGCGACCACGAAGAAGAGCGCGCCGGCGGCGGAGGCGACCGCGACGAAAGCCACACCGGCGAAGAGGAGCGTGCCGGCGACCAAGAGCGCACCGGCGACGAAGGCGACCGCGAAGAAGAGCGCCGCAGCCAAGCAGGCGGCCCGTGAGGCCGCCGCCAAGCGGACCGCCGCACCGGGCCAGCCGGCGAAGAAGTCGGCGCCTCCGGGCCGACCGTGAGCGACGATCGGCTCGGCCTGCTGCAGGCGCGGCTCGCAGCGCTCGAGACCGCCCCCGTGGACGCACACCCCGAGGTCCTCGACGCGGTGCACCGCGCGCTCGTCGCGGAGCTGGGAGCCCTCGCGGCGACCCGCAACGCCGGTACGCCGCAGCCTCTCGCCGGGATCTGATCGCGGGCGGCGCCACGTGGCCGGCCGTCGCGGGCGTCTCGACGCCGAGCTCGTCCGCCGCGGCTTCGCGGGCAGCCGCGCGGACGCCCGTCGCCTCATCGACGAGGGTCGGGTCACCGTGGACGGGGCTCCCGCGCTGAAGGCGGCGTCGCAGGTCGCGCCCGCCGCCGACATCGCGGTTGCGGGGGCCCCCGACCGCTACGCGTCCCGGGGAGGGCACAAGCTCGCCGGAGCGCTCGACGCGCTCGGCGTCGCGGTCGAGGGCCGCCACTGCCTCGACGCGGGCGCCTCCACCGGCGGGTTCACCGACGTGCTGCTCCAGCGGGGAGCGGCGCGGGTCGTGGCCGCCGACGTCGGGTACGGGCAGCTTGCCTGGAATCTCCGCACCGACCCGCGGGTGCTCGTCCTCGACCGCACGAACGTGCGCCACCTGACGCCCGGCGACCTCCCGCCGCCGCCCCCCGACCTCGTCACCGCCGACCTGTCGTTCATCTCCCTCACCCTCGTGGTGCACGCGCTCGCCGCGGTGGCGGCGCCTGCGGCCGATCACGTCCTGCTCGTCAAGCCGCAGGCGCCGCCACCGCGGCGAGCGCGTGCACCACGAGGGTGAGGGAGATGAACGACAGGTCGGCGGTGACGAG